>JAJTHM010000013.1 GCA_021297855.1 Sphingobacteriales bacterium
TAGGGCTTGCTGAATAACTCAAGCCACTACAAAAATAGGTCTAAAATGACTATAGGCAATAAAATACTTAACCCTCCACTTTAAGTTCATGTATATTCTGACGATATTGGCTTCTACCTTTATGCTGAATAAAAGGGGTATTGACCCTGCTAATTTTGCAAGGTTCAATACCATAAAAATGGAGGCTATCCATGATTCGGAAGTACTTTTGAGTTTAGCTTGAATACAATTTAAACCGTATCGTATCTTGCCTTGTCCAAACTTACCTTCTATCGGATTCCTCTCGCCGGGTCTTACGTAGTCTTCTACTGCCTCTTTTTTAGGTCTGCCCAAGGGCTTGGCTATGAGTTTTATTCCTTTTTCTTTCATTTTATTGCGATTCTCTCTGCTACAGTATATTTGGTCTGCCAGTACTTCTTCTGGATAGTATTCATGCCTCTCCTTATACTTTTCTACTGAGTCTTCAAGATACTTTCCTTCGTTATACGCATCCCATGATAACTGATCTATGAAATTATAGCCATCGACTAAACTCACATTAACTTTGCTCCCAAATTCGGTATAGGCTCTCTCTTTACCTCGTACTATTGGGCGTACATGTGGTTGATGAATATTGACTATTCTATCGGCTACATAATGTATTTTTTCTTTGTACATACCATTTTGCTGCTCATATACATACTGAATGATATAGAAATAGCGTAGGTGTTTGAATTTTAGGGGTATTGCTCCATAGGTGTCTAGCAAACGATTTATATGAAGAATATTGCGCCTGAGGTAGCGTAACTGCTTACCTATAGCCTTCTGAATCGTTTTTTTTGATGGTTTTTTCTTTTTCACATAGTTGAGATAGTCTTTATTTGCCATTTCTCTATAGGTGCGAACCTTGACTCCATGTACTTCATGATTGTGTAATTTATCAATGATTTGCTCTGCTTTTCTTCTGGCAGCATTGATAAGTTTTATATCCGTAGGAAATGTAATATTCTGAGGGCATACCGTAGCATCTATCAACAGTTTTCCCTTGTGAGTTGGAGGCTCTGCCGTGTCATCCTCCTCCTTACTATCTTCTTTCTTCTTCTCTAGCTCTTGATATTTAGCATATATCAGTTCATTGACATCACTCATAAATTCTAATCCGAGTCGCTCTCTTATCTCTACAAATAAAGAAGGGTCAAATGGTTCTTCTTTTTGAAAACCTTTGTATCCCAAGAAATACTGATAATACATATTCTCTTGAATCTGACTGATAGTTTCTCTATCTGTCAGCTTTTGCATATGTTTTATCATTACCGCTCCTATAATCACACGACCATTGATAGGGGGTCTGCCAGTTTGATAGTTGAGAATTTTATAGTACTTGGATACTATCTCGTCCCATGGAATCACATTGGCTAATCGAACCCAGCGATTAGACATATCAATCTCTATATCCAATGGATTTTCAAAACCTGGTATGGTCAATTGGTTTTGACTCTCATATTTAGGATGAACTGCACGCTTTTTTGACTTCTTATCCGAATTTCCTTGCATTTGAAAATTGTTTTAATCGACTAATGCAAAGATATTCAATGTTGTTAAAGTTTTTCAGCAAGCCCTAAGTATATCTGAATATCAGCAAGAGTATAAAAAAGGGCGAATCACTCATGAAATTATAGATAGAGTGCTGGATATAAATTCTGAAAATCCTTTAGAGCGAGAGTTGTTGAAGATAGATATGTTCAAAAATTATTTTGAACATGAGTTTGATTCTCGCATTGGAAATTTAAGAGAAAACTGGCGAATAAAAATTGGAGTAGATATGGATGCCTTGGTTTATCCTACTTTATTTAGATTATTGAGTAGCTATTTAGATCAAGGTATTGCATTATGGAAATTTCCAATTAGAGACCTAAATTTTTTAGAAGCCCTGCGCCATATTGAATCCAATGGCTGGGTTAGTATATTTAGAAGAAAGCGAGCTAGGAAAATTTTTCAAGAACAAAACCATACGATTGAATCTTTGTTAGAAATTTTAGTTGGGGAGAATAAAGATTTGTATGAACAATATATTTTTGATCAGCAGTTTGAACATCAAGGCTGGAGTGGATTTGTGTCAGAGCTAGAAAGAGTGCCGACTATGCTTTTGGACCAAAGAAAGATAAAAACTTCTGAATTTATCTTTTTAGAGTTACTGATGGAAATTGATGCCTTGGATTATAAACTAGGAGAGGGGAAATGGAAACCATTAGAATTTTATTTAGATTATCAGCCCAAGCCACTTTTTGCAGAAGTAAGGGAAACAAGAGTATTTACCCTTGCGAAGATTTGGCAAGAAGCTTATGAGTGGTCATATTATATGCCAGTGCTAAAAGGTATTATTGACAATAGAAATTGTGTAGAATTTAGTCAAAAGGATTTTCAAACTATCATGTGTATAGATGATCGTATTTGCTCCTGGCGAAGACATGTAGAAGATTTAGCTCCTAATTGTGAAACCTTTGGAACGCCAGGTTTTTTTGGACTGGACATGTATTTTCAGCCAGAGGGTGGAAAATTTTATACCAAAGTCTGTCCCATGCCTATGACACCCATCTATCTAGTCAAGGAGGTACCTAAAGGTCATATCTTTAGTACAATGAGAAAGTTGATTAAAGCTAGAAAGGCAAATAAAACACATCATCATGACACAGACATTCATTTTTCTGAGCATGCACATAATAGTTTATTTGGCTGGTTAATATCTCAATTTATTGGCTTTTTCTCTGCCTTAAACTTGGTTTCAGCGGTTTTATTCCCAAAACGGAGCGCAGCGACTTCAAGCCCATTCAATCATATGGAAAAAAACTTCCCATTGACGATTGAGAATCATGGAGAAGAAATGGAAAACGGTTTGCATCTCGGATTTACGAAAGTTGAAATGGCGGAGCGAGTTTCCAATATGCTGCATAGTATTGGTTTAATGGACAACTTTGCTCCTATAGTTTACGTGATAGGTCATGGATCTACTAGTACAAACAATCCCTACTACGCAGGATATGATTGTGGTGCATGCAGCGGAAGAGCTGGATCTGTCAATGCCCGTGCTTTCTGTCTAATGGCTAATGATTATAAAGTGAGAGAACTACTTATCGAAAAGGGAATAATCATACCAGAGACTACTTTTTTTATGGGTGGCCTGCATGATACTACTCAAGATGTCGTTCAGTTTTTTGACAAAGATATTGTCATGGAGGAGACGAAAAGAGCGAAGCATCTCGAATATAAAAAACTGATGCGAGAAGCCCTTCTTCGCAATGCTGTGGAGCGTTCTCGGAATTTTGAAAACGTCAATAAGAAGCAAACACCAATACAAATCCATAAGGAAATAAAGAAGAGGGCAGTTTCATTTTTCGAACCGAGGCCAGAATACAATCATGCTACAAATGCCCTTTGTATTATTGGTCGAAGACAAATGACTAAAGGACTGTTTCTAGATCGCAGAGCCTTTCTCAATAGCTATGATTATAGAATAGACAAAGATGGCAAGTACCTTCAAGGGATAGTAAATGCTGCGGCCCCTGTTTGTGGAGGTATTAATTTGGAATATTATTTTTCGAGAACGGATAATCAAAAATTGGGTTCAGGTTCTAAGTTGCCGCACAATGTCATGGGACTCATCGGGGTCGCAAATGGCATAGAAGGAGACCTGAGACCAGGCTTGCCATCGCAAATGGTAGAGATACATGAGCCTGTTAGACTCATGATGATTGTCGAACAATTTCCCGACATCATAATCGATGCTATCCAGGCGAATGCAGCGACCTATGAATGGTTTATCAATGAATGGATACACTTAATTTGTTATCACCCTATAAATCACATGATGATGAAATTTCAAAATGGAGAATTTAAAGAGATACAAATTTCAAAAGAGATGACACCTAAAATGTCGAGTTCTCAATTATTGGAGGCATTTATGAACCAATCCGAACAATTGCCAGTCACTTTAATTCAGCAACCTATAACATGATTCATTTAATTATTTTACTACTATTGGCCACTCCATTTTTAGGTTTTACGGCTGGCTTGTTTATAGAGGAAACCAATGAAAAAGCCCTATCTAGATTAGCTATAGGATCGGTTATTATGCAGTTTATCCTATCATCCATTTTGACTATATCTTGGTCAATAGGAGGATTTCAACAAATAAATTTATCTGAACTCAATGTTTTTCAAAATCCAAGTTATCATTTCTTTATTGATTTCTTAATTGACAAAATTTCGATTAGTTTTATTCAAATCGGTTCGTTTCTCGCCTTAATGGTTACTATTTTTAGTCAGTATTATTTGCACAGAGAAGAAGGCTATAAAAGATTTTTCCTCATTATTTTGCTTTTTTATTTTGGGTATAATGTAACCATACTTTCTGGAAATTTTGAAACGCTATTTTTAGGCTGGGAAATTTTAGGTATTTCTTCATTTCTTTTGATTGCATTTTATCGTCATCGATACCTGCCAGTGAAAAATGCTGTCAAAGTCTTTACCATCTATCGCCTAGGAGATGTGGGTCTGCTACTCGCGATGTGGCTCAGTCATCATTTCTGGCATGAAAATGTTACCTTTCTAAAAATGTCCAATGCAAATTTATTTAACGAACATATTCACGAACATAGTATTTTAGGTATTTTCATAGCTCTTGGTGTCGTATTAGCTGCATCAGCTAAGTCAGCGCAGTTCCCATTTTCATTTTGGTTGCCTAGAGCTATGGAAGGACCTACTCCGTCAAGCGCAATTTTTTATGGTTCTCTATCTGTTCATATGGGTGTTTTTTTATTGCTTAGGATATTCCCATTAATAGAATTTCAACTATCCGTTCGAATTTTATTAATTATATTAGGTTTGTTTACATTTTATGTATCGACAGGTATATCTAGAGTGCAGAGTTCTATAAAAGCCCAAGTCGCTTATTCCTCGATTTCTCATATTGGTTTAATGTTTGTAGAAATAGCTTTAGGTTTGCACTTATTGGCTTTAATTCACTTTATTGGAAATGCCATATTGCGTACTTATCAATTATTAATTAGTCCCTCCATCGTTAGTTATAAAATTAGAGAACAATTTTACACCTTTAAACCACAAACTCAAACTATAGAAAACTATTTTCCTAAAAGCTGGCAATACGCTATGTATTTGCTTTGTTTAAAGGAATGGAATTTAGATTCTATACTCTATAAATATACCTGGTCACCGATAAAGTGGCTGGGGAAAAAACTTTCTTTTTTGACATGGAAAAGAAGTAAATATCTAATTCCATTTTTTCTATTGTCATCTCTTATTTCCTATTGGGTGGAAAAGCATTTTCATTACCATTTACTTCCAGAATTATCAGGTGGAATAGCGCTATTATTTGCTTTGAAGTCTTTTTCAGAAAAGAAAAGTGCATTTAATGCTTTATTTCTCGTTTTATTTAATCACCTATTTATTGCCTTAGCAGTATTTTTTAATGAGCATCTAACATGGGGTGAAGTTTTAATTTACATAAGTGGCGTCCTTTTATCTAGTATTTTGGGATTTTCAATACTCTTTTTTATGAAGAAGAAGGGTGAAAAACTGAATTTGAAAAGATTTCATGGTCATGCCTATGAATATCCCCACATCTCCATTATTTTCTTGATAGCCTGTCTTGGTCTGACAGGATTTCCGATCTCCCCAACCTTTATTGGGGAAGATATAATTTTCTCTCATATACGTGATAATCAATTTATTTTAGCTATGTTTGTAGCGAGCTCATTTGTCCTAGATGGTTTGGCCTTGATTCGTATTTATTCGATGTTATTTTTAGGTCCGAATAGTAAAACCTATCATGAAGTAGCTTATCGAAATTCTTAAAAACTAAATAATTTATTAATAATGAAGTTAGAACACCAAAAGCAGCAAGTTGTACCATTAACTAGATTTTTATATCGACTTGGGAAGTATGGATTGTTTGCCTTTGGATTGGTATCTGTTTCCGTATTCATAGGTACACTCGGATATCATCACTTTGGACATATTACTTGGCTGGATAGTTTTCACATGGCATGTATGATTTTGACGGGTATGGGACCTGTGGTGGAAATGAAATCATCCTCTGCCAAGTTGTTTTCCTCTTTCTATGCTTTGTATAGTGGTGTTGCTTTTCTGAGTATTACAGCGGTATTTTTTGCGCCACTTATACATAGATTATTGCATATATTGAATGTGGAGCAACCGGAGGTGGATAGGTAAAATAGTTTATTTACCATATATTTTACTCCGATTCCTTCACAGGTGAATCAGAGGGGAGAGTATAAATAGTAGGCGATTATATAAATTCCCTTTTGTGGTCGATTTCTTTCATCCAAAATTTACAAACAGTGTAAGCTTCGGTTAAAGTCTCTTCTAGATTTTCTTTATTTGTTTCTTTAGACCATTCTTTCTTGTTACGCAATCTAGTAATCCTTTTATCGGTATCATCTAACCAAAATAAGTTTACTTTAAATTCCGAATCATCTCTTAATTTAATTGAAAGTTCATATTTAGATCCTTTATTATCAATTATCGGAATCCATCGAACTTCATAATCTTTATATTCCTTGTAAATCTTCAATTGGTAATCTTCGCACCAATCTTCTAAATATGTTATCAATTTCATTAAATGGTTCGTATTTCATAGTTACTTTTTGTGTCCTGTCAGAAGTTTTAATATAAAGTCTAAAATATACCAAAGTTCTTACTTCAGTATTTTTTCGTTATAAAACAAAGATAACGAATTTATTAAAATGTAATTAATGAATATTTCTCTCTGTCTTCGTCTATCTGGCCTTCTAACGCTTGCACGGTATGGAGAAGGGTAAAATCACTCGTCTTAAACGCGATTATTACTACCTTTGCTATTTAGAATAGGGATTAGATGAAACTAGATATTTTAGCCTTTGGCATTCACCCAGACGATGTAGAACTCAGTGCAGGAGGCACTATTCTTAAGCACAAAGCTCTAGGTTATAAAGTAGGTATTTGTGATTTGACGCGTGGAGAGTTGGGTTCGCGAGGTAGTGGAGAATTGAGGCTCGTAGAAGCCGCCAATGCTGCGAAGATACTAGGCATAGATGCGAGAGAAAATCTTGGATTAGCCGATGTATGGGCTATAGATAATCAAGAAAACTGTTTGAAGATTATTCAAATCATCCGTAAATACCGTCCTCGAATTATACTATGTAATGCAAAACAAGATCGACACCCTGATCATGCTAAAGGAGCAGAAATGGTTCAAAAGGCAGCATTTCTTTCTGGTCTAATCAAGATAAATACTGAGTTTGAAGGAAAACCACAGGAACATTTCAGACCCTCGGTAGTTTATAATTATATTCAATTTCAGTTTCAAAAACCAGATTTTGTTGTAGATGTTTCAGACTATGAGGAAAAGAAGTTTGAGGCTATACGAGCATATCGTTCCCAATTCTATGACCCTAATAGCCAAGAAGTGGAAACATATATTTCAGATAAGTCTTTTTTGGATGTCATTCGCTATCAATCGGCCATTCTAGGGAAGAGTATAGGGGTTCAGTCAGGGGAAGGTTTTCAGGTACAGCGTTATTTGGGCATCAATGATTTGACTCAGCTGATTTAGATGATTGTTTAATATACTATACAGCCCTCTTTCTACGTTTACTACATACTGTTTAGACTAACGACTATCGATTAATTTTGTGCAGTTAAAAGAAATTTATGGACGGCAAATTTTATTATACCATAGGCGAAGTAGCCGAAATTATGCAAACATCCACCTCGCAATTGCGCTACTGGAGTGGCGAGTTTCATCTCAATGTTCGTAAGAATAGAAAAGGCGATAGACTATTTCAGAAAGATGATTTAGAGAAATTGAAGCTGATTCAACACATGCTGAAGGATGAGGGGTTCACGATCGAAGGTGCTAAAAAAAGATTAAAACAAGGACGAAAGGAAGAGATTGTAAATGAAGTGGAGGAAGAAATTATAATTCACGAGGAAGAAATTGCAATGCCGATCTTGACAAACCATTCGAGTACTAATTATGAATTGGTAAAACGACTCAAGCTAATTCGCGACGGGCTGGAGTCTTTGAAAGTGAAAGTCCATGTAAAGTTTTAAGTGAAAATTAAAAACACATGAAAAATATAGCCATATTAGCAGGTGGGTTTGAGTCCGAGCGGGTTATTTCTCTAAAAAGTGCTCAAGTAGTCAAAAAAAATCTAGATGAAAATGAATACAATGCTTTCATCATTGATATTGGATTGGAATCATGGCATAGTGAAGATGGTTATACTGTGGATAAAAATGATTTTTCAATCACCATTCCAGATGTCAAAGTAAAGTTCGATGCTTGTTTTATGGCTATTCATGGATCTCCTGTCGAAGATGGTAAAATTCAAGGCTACTTAGAAATGATAGGCATACCATATACGGGCTGCGATGGTCGCACTATGGCTATTACAATGGATAAGATACTAACGAAACAAATTTTAAAAAATACTTTTGGTGTCCGCACAGCTGCGTTTGAAATCTACACAAAAGGAGAGAAAATAGACGAATCTAACTATGAGTATCTAGGATTTCCTATGTTTATCAAACCGAATAGTGTAGGATCTAGCTTTGGGGTGACTAAGGTAAAAGAGCGCTCACAAATAAAAAAGGCCATAGAGGATGCCTTGGAGCATGATGATTTAGTATTGATTGAAGAATTTATAGAAGGGAGAGAGTTTTCACACGGTATTTTGCAAGAAGGCGAGAAGCTACACATTATGCCTGTCACAGAAATCATATCTGAAACAGAGTTTTTTGACTATGCTGCCAAGTATGAAGGTAAGTCTAAGGAAGTGACTCCAGCAGAGAATCTAAGTCCAGTTATAGAAAATGAAATGAAAGCTATGTCTGAAAAAATCTTCCGAGCAATGAATTGCAGAGGACTGGGGCGAATAGATTATCTTTTGAGAGGCGAAGAAGTTTTTTTTATGGAAATAAATACTATTCCTGGTTTATCAGAAGCCAGTATATTTCCTCAGCAATTAAATCATTATGGATTAAGTCTGAAGGAGGCATTTGGGATAATGATCGAAAATAGTTTTAAGGTTTGAATTTTAAGTGATAAATGTTAAGTTTTAAGTGATAAGTGTTAAGTGATAAGTTTTAAGTTATTAGTATGTCGAAAGAAAGTATAATATTAAATAAAAGTTTTGATTTTGCGCTAAGATCAATTGATTTGTATAAAGTCTTGTTAGCAAAGAATGAGTACGTGCTATCAAAGCAATTTTTGAGAAGTGCCACCAGTATAGGAGCTAATGTGGAAGAAGCTTTGGCTGGAATTTCGAAGAAAGACTTTACAGCTAAAATGAGTATTTCTTCTAAAGAAGCAAGGGAAACACGTTATTGGTTAAGACTAATCAAATATGCTTCGATTTCTGAGTTTGATATAGAATCATTGCTAAAAGATTGTGAAGAGTTAATTAAGATATTAACTAAAATCGTTAAGACTAGCCAAGAGTCAATTATTAAGTAAAAGCCTTACTAAACTTAACACTTAAAACTTAAAATTTATAACTCTCAAAGTTGAAGCTATTTATCTTTTTCCAACTTATTTTTAACTTCGAAGAAGGAGATTTACTCTTTCAAGACTGCGACTGTGGAGCTATCTGCGAAGCTATTGAAGATGTCACTCAACTAAATGACAAGAAACGATTTTCGCATATGGCTATGGTAGTCTCTGATTCTGGCGAACTCAAAGTGATAGAAGCGAATACAGATGGTGTGCGAATGGTTCTTCTGGATAGTTTTATTTATAGATATCAAACCAAGCAAGGTAAGCCCAAAATAGTAGTGGGTCGATGGAAGGAAGATTATCTGCATTGGATACCGAGAGCAGTCGAATATGCTAAACTGAAATTAGGACTTCCATATGACTATACTTTTGTAGCTAATAATGACGCCTACTATTGTTCAGAGCTGGTCTATGAAGCATTCAAATTTGCCAATATGGAGGAAGATGTATTCAAAGAAATTCCGATGACCTTTAAGAAATATAAGTCCAAGGAATTTCACCCAGAATTCGTCAAATATTATAAAAAGCAAAAGAAAAAAATACCGCAAGGTAGGAAAGGTACCAATCCAGCTCAGATTAGTAGATATCATTATTTGACGCTTTATAAGTTGTATTAGAATGCAAATTGATTTAGCTGAAATTAATGATGAAAATTTTAAACGTAAAGCTCTAGATGTTTTCCGATATCAGCGCGAAAATAATCCGATTTACGGCGAATATAGTGCGGCTCTTTTAAAAAGAGAAGTTCATGATTTCAAGGATATTCCTTTTCTACCCATTAGTTTCTTTAAATCACACCAAGTTTCTTGCTTTCCGAATTCTGAAATGAACTACTTTGAAAGCAGCGGTACGATTGGTCAATCTAATTCTAGACATTATTATGAAAATCTAGATTTATATCATCAAAGTATCGAACTTGGCTTTAAGTATTTCTTTAAGGATAGAAAATATACTATTGTAGGTTTATTGCCCCATTATCTCGAAAGGCAGCACTCATCATTGGTAGCGATGGTTCGGCATTGGATGAAGATGAATGAACAAGAAGAGTATTTTTATTTACATAACTTATTAGAATTAAACACTAAATTAATAGAACTCCTAACAGCAGGAAAACAAGTACTTCTTATCGGAATCTCTTTTGCCTTATTGGATTTTTCTGAAATATTCAAAATTCAAAATTCCCTGCTTGTGCAGACAAGAAAATTAAGCATTATCGAAACCGGTGGAATGAAAGGCTCTAGACCTGAACTACCTAAACATGAGTTAGTTTCTACCCTGAAACAAGCCTTCCCTCAGTCTACCATTATCTCTGAATACGGTATGTGTGAATTGTTTTCTCAAGCTTATTCAAATGAAGATTTATGGTTTAGCTGCCCGCCCTGGATGAAAGTTCAAGTAGCTGATATTAATGATCCTTTGTCCAATTTAGAGCAGGGAAGAGGTGTTGCTAAAATTATTGATTTAGCTAATTTAAATTCCTGTTCATTTATCGAAACTCAAGACCTCGTAGAACTCAGAGCAGATGGGCGATTCCAAATTCTAGGTCGCATGAATCAATCGGATATGAGAGGTTGTAGCTTGATGTATAGTTAGAATGCGAATATTTTTTTTATAATTATCCAATTCTTGGCGTAACAAAAATATGCGATAAGCTTCTATTTAATATAGTTTATACTTATAGTTTTAAATATAGCCATTAACAAGGGGCGTTTTTTGACATTTATTTTTGATAATTTTCAACCTATTTTTGTAGGGAAAGTTGCCTATTAATCCTTAAATTTGTACCATTATGAAAAGAACTAGACAAATATTATACTTAATCCTAATATTATTTAGCTGTATTTACTCTGAAGTAAAAGCTACTGGTCTTTCAGGTGCGGCTATCACCTATCAGCTTATTGACACGAATACGGGGCGTTATAAAATCACACTAGAATACTATATGATATGTGCCCATGGTCATTTCTTTGGTACACAAAAAATTAATATTATTGGATCTCCAAGTGTTAGTGAGATGAATGTAATTTTTACAAAAAAGGAAGAAATATCGCCTATAGCCCTGCCACCTGATGTTTTAATTCCTGCTAAAACCTTTTGCAATTCTTCTTCTGGACCTTATACATATGGAGGTTATTATAAAAATACCTACGAAGGAATTGTCACCGTTGGAAAAAATATTGGTTTTGTCATTTTTGGTTGGTTTGATTGTTGTAGAGATAATGCTATCACTAATGGAAGTAGTCATGATGGTTTATTTGTTCAGGCAGGTGTGAATACAAATTTGCTGAACAGTTCACCCATCCATTCTAAACCTGAAATCATACATCTTTATAAGAATAAAGTGAATCGCTACAATATGCGCGCTACCGATATTTATGAGCCTAAATCAATTATTGTTGCAGGTCGCATGGTGGTGAGAGATTCTTTTAGCTATGAATTTCTTCCGAGTTTTACAGCTATGGGATCAAACCCTAATAATGTTGCAAATTTTTTAAACGGTACCTTTACATATAATGCGGGACTTAGCGCTAGTCAATGTTTTTATACTACGACACCCATGTCTATAAATCAGTCTTTAGCTCAAGTATTGATAAATCCTGATCGAGATCAACTAGGGCATATGGCCTATTTAGTGCGTGAATATAGAGCTGTTCCCAATGCAAGTGGAACCGCCTACACGAGAGTTTTAGCTGGTTATACTATGCGCGATGTCGTATTAGGAGCCTTTGGTACAGCGGATCCAATTTTTTTCGGTGGAATCGTCAAAGATTTATCATCGATAGATACTCTTCATAATAATTATACTGCGGGATCATGTAAACAAGATAATAAAATAGTGTTTAAAGCAATTGGCGCTCCTTTTCGTCAGCTCCGAATCAAGGATTTGTCCGTCATAGAGCCAAGTATTATTGGCAATTATAAAATGAGTTATACAACTATAACTGGTAACAATGTGGACACCGCTTATGTGACGATTAGCTATCGTAAAAAGCGTGAAACACCGAGTTTGAATTTCTTGTATGATGCTTATTATGTGAATACGAATGGAATTATTGTAAGTAACATGATGCCAATAACCGTATTGCCAGGAGTTGGCTTTGTTCAATTAGCAGAAGATTCCCTTTATTATTGTTCTAGCGGCAGTATCAAGCTTGATGCTAGTATAGTCGCTGGTGCAAAATGGTCTCCACTGACATCTGTCATCAGCGCGAGTCCAGATTCTTCCATGATAGAGATTGTGCCTACAGTCGGTAGATGGTATCGCGCAAGTAATTTAACTGCTAATACTGGGTGTAAATTAAATGACAGTGTCTATGTCAAAGTGCAAGCATGTGATACAGTATATGGCGTGATGTGTGTGGATAAAAACAAAAACTGCCTTTGCGATCCATGGGAGTATAAAATTAAGAATGCTAGTTTTGATGTAAAAGGGGTAACCAACTTATATACAGCAACTGTTACCACAGATTCCACAGGTGCATATCACTTCGTCCCACCTTCCCTTAGTAGCTATCATATCGAAAGCGACGGTATGCTTTTTAACTGTGGGATTAACAACAAAAAGACAAGAGCATTTAGTATGACACTATTTGGAAACAAGAAAGTCGATATTCCAGTCTTAGATAGCGTTGTGATTTCTAAATTTACCACTGCTATGCTCGATACCAACTTCTGCCATGGCGATTCAGTTCGCTATCATATGCATTTTTTCAAAAACTATGGTCTTATGCGAGCCATCATGCAATATGGCAATGGCAAGTCTGATACTGTGAAAAATTATGTTATTGAATCTGGCTTTAACTCTCATTCTTTTGCCCATAAGTATTCTGGAGGGGGACAATTTACTGCCAAAATAGTGTTTACTGATTATTTCTATAGTCCAAAAGATAGTGTAATATTCAAGCCTATTTTGTTTTCAAATTGTATGTATGGACAGGTATATATCGACGGGAATAAAGACTGCAATTACATTTCATCAGATAAATTACTATCTAGCCATAGACTTGATCTCAAGAATAATGTTACCAGCCAATCGGATATTATTTATACTCTACCTAATGGTAGCTATAAGTTGTATTTAAAAAAGGGCCAAGGATATACTTTGAGTAATGCGATTACTATATTATGCAACTCGAATAGCGCAATAAAGTCCATACCAGCATTTGCCAACGATACGAGCTTAAAAATGGATATACCACTAGATCCACAACCGGTCAACTATATTTTAGTTGTTCAGAAAACTGGAAGTATAGATAATAATAGAAAATTAGATTTGAATTTGACCTACTCGGGATATTACTTTAGTGATACAGCTATTAAAAAGTATGAAGTAGTGTTGCCTGCTAAAACTAAGGTAGATGCTATATCGGCCAATGCCACCTATACACAGACAGGGTCAGTCCTTCAAATAATTCAAAACACGGGTACCCAAACCACACTCACATTAAAATTTGATTCCTTATTGGGTAATGACACCTTATGTTTTTCGACTAAGTTACTTCAGGTATTGCCAGAAAAGGATACAAGCGATAATTACCAATATTTCTGCCTCAAGGCAGGGGAGGTGGACCTAGCTTTAAATCAAAAACAAGTGAGCATAGCTTCACAAATTAATCATGAAGATTTTCTAAACAAAAATGACGAACTCATTTATCAAATCAATTTTATAAATAATAGAACAAGTACGGCTAATCATCTACTTATTTCTGATATAATTGATAGCAAATTGGATATGTCTACCTTCAAACTAATAAAACAAAGCCATTCAGGACAGGTACTATTTAGACCAGGGAATGAATTGGTGTTGGCTTACCAAGATATCAATCTACCAGACAGCGCTTCAAATGATCGTGCTAGTCGAGGATATGTCATTTTTAGCCTCAAACCGATCGCTAGTTTAGCATTTAATGACCTTATTCGAAATCATGCAGTCATTGTGATAGACTTTATTCAAAACATACGAACCAATACCACACTGAGTAGATATATAACTAAGCCGACAATTTCCATTCAGGATTTGCGAACTAGCGAATCCTACATTTATCCAAATCCGACAAGTGACTACCTTTATTTAAGACTAAATACTAAAAATGGAGTCAACAATAGCAGTTATTATCTAGCCAATATACTTGGGCAGCAAATTAAACTAGAATCCATTTCTACAAGCTCTAATGATGAAGAAATAAAGTTTGATTTGAACTTAATACAAAATGGAATATACCTTTTGTATAGAAAGGATGGGAATGGTGAAGTACAATACATTGATAGAGTGAATGTATTGCGTTAACAATTATTGCTATTAAGTCATTGGAAAACAATAGTATGTGTGGATAGTAAAATACTTTTTATCTAACAAACCCATTTTTTTGATAGTTTTTATTGCTATGTTCATATATTATATTTGCATTAAACATTTTGAATAACTTAAAAATTAAGTCGTATGAAAGCCATTAATCAGTTGAAAGTTTATCTTTTAGTCCTTTTTTCCTTCATTTGTTTTCAATACTCTTATGCATCACATTCTGCTGGAGGTTACATCAACTATAGGTGTGTAGATACGACTGCAGGTCGATATGAAATAACAGTGCATCTTTTTCGAGACTGCAGCGGGATAATGTTTGGTGCCGAGCAAATTCAAGTCATAACAAGTACTTCTAATACTACTCATGCACTTACACGGATATCTACTAAGGAAGTTACACCTATATGTCAAGTACCCGATGTAACAGTAAGAGCTGCTGCCAACTGCCCTTCTGGTCCTATCGGAAATATTCAAGGCATAGAAAAAACCATATTTAGAACTAATATCACTCTAGGTAGAAATAAAGGATGGGCATTAATAGGTTGGGGCACATGCTGCAGACTGAATGTTATTAGTAATATTCAGAATCCTGCTGGTGAAATGTATTGGATTCAAGCGGCTATAAATACGAATCACATAAATTCATCACCACTTTATAATTCAGAAGCGGTTAATTATTTATGGGCCAAAAAGGAAAACTGGATTGATTTCTCTGCGAGAGACAGTTTTGATTCTAAATATATTGTAGTAGGAGGTAGACATATAGTACGAGATTCTTTTGTTTATGAATTTTACACCCCTAACACAGGTCTTGCACCAAACATCAACAATTCTATATTACTGCAAAATCCATCGGTAAATTTTATTCAAGGATTATCTGCGAATCAATTTCTGAATTCCAATCCAACTATTAATTTGAATAAAAGTGCTGGAATCGCTAGAGTGGCGCCTAGATTTGAATCGCATAGTGTAGCAGCAGTGGTAGTGAAAGAGTATAGAGCTATTCCTTCGAGCAACGGTATGACCTATAGCCGCGAGTATATTGGATATACGTGTAGAGATCAGGTTTTTATCACAAAAAGCAGCGGAACTGAAATTTACAGTGAAGGGATTATTGCCGACTCCTCGAATGTGGAATTTATAGTCAACCCAAATTTAGTGAGAACCTGCAGATCCAAAGGCAACAAGATAGTAATGAAATTTAGTACAACAAGCGGTACTTCCCTAAAAGTTAAGGATGTTTCTGTTATCAATAATCAAGAAATTTCTAACTACAATTTTAAAGTAACTTCAAAACAATTAGGTAACCAAACCATAGCGTATGTTGAGTTCAAATTTGACAGAAACTTCGCAACCTTGGGTTATGAATTTAAAGTGAAGGTGTATCATTGCAATTCTAGTGGTATCAGTGTAGAGAATTACATACCACTAAGTGTTCTATTTAGTAATGCAACCATTGGATTTGAACAAGATACCCTCCTTTATTGTAGTAATGCTGGCATCGTACCACTTTCATTACCTCTAGCTAAAAAAGTAGGCTGGAAGTCCAATAATGCCATAGTGAGTTCCGCGAATTTGGATAGTAATTTAGTGAATATCCTACCATCGAACAGTCATTGGATTTATGCGACCAATCTCAAGCATAGTGAACTTTGCAAAGTCAATGACAGTATATATATTAAGATGGAAACTTGTAATCAAGTAAAAGGGAATATTTACCATGATGTCAATAATAACTGCTCCAATGACGCTAGTCTAGACCTTCCAGCTAAAATTCCACTAAATTTAAAGGGAAAGACTTCCAGTTACAATCAAACTATCTACCCAGATAACAATGGCAATTTTAGTTTTTCTCCTCCTGCATTCAATAACTATACCTTGACAGTCAATAATGTTATTGTCAATTGCAATTCAAAAGTCAATGTATTTGATGTCTATCTCGCGGATAGTCCTACTATAGTGAATATAGCTGTGAAGGATTCGCCTAATTTTGTAGGCTATCCAGCAACCCCTATAACCCTAAATTATTGTGTAGGTGAAACGGCAAGTGCAGAATTTGTTTTGCCATTTGTGAAATCTATGGGTTATGTCAAAGCTAAAATGGACTATGGAAATGGAGAATTTGAAGAGCGAGTTTTAGGAATGGAACCTATGCAATCGCATCTAGTATTTAATAAAACCTATACTGCGAATGGAAACTACCCTGCTTCGATAAAGATTTACACCTTTGATAATAAGCTGATGTTTCAGACTGCCATGAACACAATATCAATTAGCTCTTGCCTACAAGCCAAGGTATTTATTGATATGAATGATGACTGCAACCTTGACCAAGGAGATTTACCAATGTCTGGAACAAACATAGAACTCAAAGATCTTTCCGCAAATCAAAAACAAATTGGCTCGACTAATGCAGATGGAATCGCCTCCTTTTACGTAAAGAATGGTGTTCAGTATAACTTATCTAATGCAAATATTATAGGTTGTAATCAAGATAAAAAAGATCTAACCTTTAATTTTCCAAATCTAGATACTAACTATCAGTTAAATCTGCCCTTAGACAAATATAAAATTATTCCGACGGTAGATGCAAGTATAGACATTTTAAATAATAATTTTGAGCACTGTATCAATTCTCAAAGAAACTTCACTGTAAAAGTTACAAAATCCATAGGAAATGTATCTATGAAACTTCTTTGTAATGATGGACAAGAATATACAAAGGATTTGCCATTTGAAGAAGGTATATATACATATAGTTACGCTCATACCTTTACCAATAAATTTATTGGAACTGTAAAAGTTAGATTTTTTCATGGTTCCGATTTAATACATGATGTAACGAGTAATGATTTTGTACAATTGCTTTGTAGAAACTTCAAAGCCTATAGAGATGTCAACGAAAATTGCATTTTTGATAATGAGCAACTTATGGCGTATCTGAGATTCAAGATATCTAATCTATCTAAGTCTACTGTAATGTACGCATTTTCAAAAAATAATGGTGACATAAGGTTAAAGTTAACTGAAAACGATCATTACAAAATTGAAAGCCCTAGTTTAACTAATTGTAATAATTCTCACGATATCATTTTCAAAGCTGTTGATACAGCTCTAAGTAATTTAGATTTTCCAATTCAGAGGTTGTTTAATTATCAAGCTTACATTTCACTTCAAGGTCGCAGAATTGACAATACATCCGATTTTAAATTTACCTTATTGGCTCAATCAACAATGAATAATGATCCTAAGACTCAAATTGATTCATTATTCACTTATGAACTTGATTTGCCAAACAATTGTATCTTCAAAAATGTCAATACTGATGATGGTGTAGTATATGAAAGCCTTGGTTCAAATAGATATAGATTCGTATGTCCAAGAAAGATTGGCTCTAGGTTTATTTCCCCAATTGTAACGGTAGAGTTTAGAAATTTAAAACAAGGTGATATTTTATGTTTTGGTTATCGATTGAAACAAGTAGGGGACGAAAAAGATATTTTTGATAATTATTATAGAATCTGTAGGGAAGCCTTCACTGCCTACGATCCTAACAATAAAATACCTGTCATTCGCAGTAGTATCAATACGGAAGATTTCATTGATAAGACCAATCCTATTACTTATACCATCAATTTCCAAAATGAAGGTAAGGCACCGGCAAGAGACGTTTATATTTTGGATCAGTTATCTTCCAGACTAGTTTGGGAGAGCATGGAAATCAAGCATGCGAGTCATCCTATGAGTGTCAGTCTATCCAATAGTGGGCAATTGCGCTTTGATTTCAAAGACATCATTCTTCCTGAAAAAGCGGTAGATGAGGAGGGAAGTAAAGGGCATGTTATTTTCACTATTCAGCCAAAATCGGATTTGCAAATAGGGGAGGAGATTAAAAATACGGCTGAGATCTATTTTGATGCGAATGATGCAGTCATTACCAATACAGCTATTAGTCGATTAGTTAAACCTACCGGACAATATAACTTTTTCAATATTGCTACAATCGCTTATCCTGAAAATGCGGGAGTCACTTATGGACAGGGAAGATATCTGTTTGATGACAATGTACTAGTAGAAGCGAAGCCTCTTCCTGGATACCAATTCAAATACTGGGTCGATAATGGTGTGGCGAGTGTATTTCAGCCCAATTATTCGTTTATTTCTAACAAAGACAGAATTCTAACCGCACATTTCACGAAATCGACTTCAGAGATAAAAGAGGCTAACTGGTCATTTAAGATTAGCCCTAATCCTGCTTCCGATTTCATCCATATTGAAATGAATAAGTCTCATGCGAAATTTACAGTCAGGTTGACTACGCTGGATGGAAAATTAGTTGGAAATTATATGAACCCGACTAGAATTCCTTTGGAGAGCCTAGCACGCGGTACCTATATACTAGAGTTGGAATCGGATGAAGTGAAGAGAACAGAAAAACTTATTCTAAGATAATATTGCTCTATGCTATCACAACTGTTGTCATATGCATTTCTCTAGATTAAATTAATAATTCTGTGATTCAAATCACAAGCTTTTTATTTAAGATAGATTAAATTTGCTTTATTACTTAACCAATTTAAAAAATAATATTGCATGGAAAAGCATGATTTGCATCACGAGTTCCCTGAGTTTGACAAACAAATTCATGATTTAAAAACAAGCAACAATCACTTCAGAAAACTGTTTGACGAATATCATGAAGTTAATAATGAAATTCATAGAATAGAAACGGGTGCCGAAGCGACTGCAGATGAAACCTTAAATCAATTGAGATTGAAAAGAGTTCATTTGAAAGATGAATTATATGCTATGCTAAAGCAGGCGTAATCTAACTAAATTTTTTGATTAGGAGGAGTACAAATGAGTATTTCTCCTATCTATTTTTGTAGTAAATCATCCATCGTAAAATATCCTTTTTTACCATAGATATCTAGTGGAATGAAGGACTTCTATTGATTGGAGCTATTTCCCGCACATGCTTTGCATAGATGAATGCCTATAAAATCAATTATGGCTTGAATAATCCGCTTTACTCCGCTGCGCTTTGTGCTCGCTACTATTTATGCTGACATATCTCGCAGAGTATCGTCAGTATCGGGGCTAGAGCATTCAGTTTCAAAAAATCATTTAATGAATACCATATTTTCTTCTAACCTTTATTTACACAATAAGTTATCTTTGTTCTAGGTCATCAATGATGAAAGGTAAAAGTATCATCTTCTAAACCCTATAGACTATTATTAGATAATAAAAACGACAACCTAATCAAAACAGAAAGAATAGTGATTCAGCGTGATTAATAAAATTAATCCTTATTTATAACGTCTGAGTAAAATCGCAATCATACTTAAAAACAAATCTCATTAACCTAACAAAAATTGGGTTCTATTCATATTGAATCGACTTTCAATGTATTTTTTTCTAGATTTTATAAAACAAAAAAAAGGCGACGATTGCTCGCCACCTTAGATGTTTACACAACGGAATAATCCTTATTGTGAAAAGCTTTTAAAATTGTAATACAAAACTAATTTATTTATTTTTATTCGCTGTTAATTTTTTCGATTAAAAATTTAACAAAAGAAACGACAAGTAATGACGATGTAAAAGACTATTATTCGCAAAATTTTTAAACTATACAATTATGGGTAAAACAATTTTAGGGCTAGATATAGGTGTATCTTCGGTGGGCTTATCTATCATTTTAGAAAATGAAGGTCAAAAGGAAATTAAAGATATGGCAGTGAGAATAGTGCCTGAGGATCCAAATTTTCATGGTAAGTTTTATTCTGGCAATACTGCTAGTAAAAACCTAGAAAGAACAACTGATAGGGGGATTAGAAGAAGCAATCAGCGCTTTAAAAAGCGAAGAGACCAGCTTAAAGAAGTGCTGAAAGTCCATAATATGCTAAATGATTCATTGATTAACTTAACTGCTATTGAGTTATATGGATTAAGAGCTAAGGCAGTTCAAGAGCGGTTATCTTTGGAAGAGCTAGGAAGGGTTTTTATACACCTTAATCAGCGGAGAGGTTTTTTAAGCAACCGAAAATCTGCAAGCGAAGAAGAAAATACTACCGAATATAAGAAGAGATTAGCGCAGCTGCAAGAAGAACTAGGAAGTGAAACTATAGGTCAGCATCTGTATAATGAGCTAAAAAATGCTATAAGTCCAATAGAAATTGTATTAAGAGAAAGAACCTATTTGCGTGCCTCTTATATGGAAGAGTTTGATAGAATATGGGAATGTCAAAAAAAATTCTATCCTGCTGTATTTACAGGTGGAGTGCATGAAGATAATAATAAAAGTACACTATATAATACCATTAGAAATCGTATAATTTTCTATCAAAGACCGCTAAAAAGTCAAAAAGGTCTGGTATCGAATTGTACATTTGAAAGGTATCACAAGGCTATTAATAAATCATCTCCATATTTTGAATTGTATAGAATCTGGCAACGAATTAATGATTTAGCATGGAAACTGCCAAGTGGAGAATCTCAATTACCAACACAAGAGCAAAAAAATCGTCTTTTTGAAAAGTTATTTTATGAAGTAGAAGCAAAGAGCAATTTTAAACTGACCGTTTCAGCTATCAAAAAAACATTAGGCTTTTCATCAAGAGAAAATATATATCTGAATTTTACAGAATTAGATGGAAGTAAAACATATTCTACAATAAAAAATGCCTTAGAAAAAGCTGAAATTATTGATTTTAATCGCTTTTTGTTTTTCAATCATCAAGTACATGATGAAAAAGGTGGATTGCTTGAATTGTGGCACATACTATATTCTTTGCCAGCGGATGCAGATATTATTAATACATTAATAAAAAGATTCGGGTTTACTCAAGAACAGGCAAATATAGTTGCTAAAGAGGTAGGGTTTAACGCAGATTATAGCAGTTTATCTACTAAGGCGATAAAGAAGCTTCTACCTCACTTAGAGAATGGATTAGCCTACAATGAAGCTTGTGATATGGTTGGATATGACCATAGTGGTTATAAAACAAAAATTGAAGTTCATCAAAAGTTAGCACCTATAAAACAAAATAGTCTTAGAAATCCAGTAGTAGAGCAGGTGTTAAATCAAGTAGTTAACATGGTCAATCTTGCAATTGAAAAACATGGCAAGATTGATGAGATAAGAGTAGAACTAGCTAGAGAGCTGAGAAATAATGCAAAAACTAGAAAGAAAATTACATATCAAAATTCTAAAAATAAAAAATCAAACGATGAAATTCGAGCAAGACTCCAAAATGAGTATAACTTCAAAATAGTGAATGGTAGAGATATATAGAGATATAAACTCTGGGAAGAGACCAATCAAGTATGTCTTTACTGTAATAAAACAATCACAAAAACGGATTTACTGAATGGACAGGCAGATATTGAGCATATTCTGCCAAAATCGAGGTCGTTTAGTAATAACATGAATAACTACATCTTAGCGCATAGAATGTGTAATAAAGATAAAAATCAAATGACAGCCTTTGATTTTATGCTATCTAAAAATGATTCAATTGCAAAAGACTATATAGAGCGAGTAAATGCCCTCTATAACGATGGTAAAGGATTAATATCCAAATCTAAGTTTGAAATGCTCATGTGCAGGGGAGAGGAAATCCCATCAGACTTTGTTGAGCGCATGAAAAAAGATACTCAGTATATAACTAAAGAAGCAGTAAAAATGCTAAAATCTGTCTGCGAAAATACATATACTACCAGTGGACAGATAACGGACTTTTTGAGAGAAAAATGGGGACTCAAGGAAACATTACAGGAAATAAATATAGACAAGTATAGAGCAATAGGTCTGGTGGATTCCAAGGAAATTAAAGACAAAGAAGGGCATCTAAAATCCATAGAAGTAATACATGAATGGAGTAAACGAGACGATCACAGACACCATGCTATTGATGCCCTTATCTGCGCCTTGACCGATCAAAAAATTATATTCAAGTTGAACAATCTGAATAAACTATATCAATATGAGCGCAATCTGCTTAGTGTAGAGGAGCGCACTGCTATAGAGAACGCATTAAGCGATGAATTAAACCCTAATAGGAAATTTGATATAAAAAGTTTTGCAGAACTATCAGATACCTTAATTAATGAACCTATGCCAGATCTTAGGAAACAGGCAAGAGATCATCTAGATAAAATTTTCATCTCTATCAAAAAAAGCTCAAAAGTAATGAGCAAAAATGTAAATACTCCAAAAGGCGGTGAACCACAGACGACTTGGGTACCGCGAGGAAGACTGCATGAGGCTACTGTTATGGGACGTGTAAAAAGAATAGCGGATAAAAAAGTCAAGTTAAATGATAAATTTAACCAACTTGAAAATATAGTCAACCCAGATCTAAAGGCCTATTTAAAGCAGTATATATCTAAATTTAACAATGATATGAAGACCGCATTTGATAGTAAATTGCTAAAAAAGAAACCACTACTATACAAAGGTAAAGAGCTGAAAGAGCTGGCAGTCTATGAATACGCCTGCACTAAGCGAGTGGAAATATCTGATAAAGTAACATCAGCACAATTAGATAAGATAGTGGACAAGAAAATTCAGAAAGTCATACAATCTAGACTAGATGATTCTCATGGAAAAATAAAGGAGGCGTTTTCAAATCTAAAGGACAATCCAATATGGCTAAATAAAGAAAAAGGCATTCAAATAAAATCATTCACAGTCTATGATGAAAGCAAAGTCGAGCAGGTGAGAACTGGATATGCTAAAACGGGGAACAATCATCATGCGCTCATATATAGAACCGAAGATGGTAAATTTAAGGATAAAGTTATATCTTTCTGGGAAGCAGTGGAAATAGGTAAGTTTAATATAGCACAGACTGGGTTTCCTTATCCGATTATAAATAGAGCAGATGACCATCTTTTAGGTCAGTTTCATTTTTCAATGCAAATCAATGACTTATTCGTGTTTGATTTAAAGCACGCTGAAAATCCTAAAGAAGAAAATGAAATCAATTTTCTAGACCCTAATAATAGATCTCTTATCAGTTCTAAGTTGTTTAGACTTCAAAAATTGAGCAAAGGGAGTAGTGGTCAATTTATTGTTGATTTTAGACATCATTTGGAAACTACTGTTCTACGAAGCGACCCCAACCTAGTGGGACTTGCATGGAATAGAATCTCATCAAACGATCATATAAATAGACTGACTAAGATTAGAATCAATCAGCTAGGGGATATTTTAAAAATAGGGGAATAGCTATCTATGATAAAACGCACACTTAGTTTTGGAAATCCTGCCTATCTAAGTATGGAAAACAATCAACTAGTCATATCTAAAAAAAATGATGAATTGAAAAAATCGGTTCCTATCGAAGATATAGGGATACTGATATTAGAGCACCCGCAGATTACGATTACCCACGTGCTCATAGCTAGACTGCTTGAAAACAATGTGGCCATTATCACCTCCAATGAGAAATATATGCCTGTAGGCTTAATGCTAAACCTGAATGGTCATACCTTACAGCGGAGATATTTTGAAAATCAGATTACGGCCAAAGAACCTCTCAAAAAGCAACTATGGCAGCATACGATCAGATGTAAAATTAAAAACCAAGCAAACCTGCTGAAAGGGCAGGGGAAAGGGTATAATTATCTCTATGAACTAAGTGCTAAAGTAAAAAGTGGCGATAGCCAGAATCTAGAGGCTATAGCAGCCTCATATTATTGGAAATCCCTTTTTATGGAATGGGGCAAATTTTCAAGAGATGCAGATGGTACTAGCCCCAATCATCTGCTCAACTATGGCTATACAATTCTGAGAGCTATAGTAGCTAGATCGCTCGTGGGTAGTGGATTATTGCCTACTCTAGGTATATTTCATAGAAATCAGTACAATGCCTACTGCCTAGCCGATGATATTATGGAGCCCTACAGACCTTATGTAGATGATATCGTCTATAGGCTCTGTATAGAGTATGGGAGTGAATTAGATTTAACTACCCAGATTAAGGTAAAACTATTAGAGATAGCTACAATAGATACTGTAATAGGCGGAACCAGAAGTCCTTTATTTAATGCTATCCAGCGATCGACGGCATCTTTAGCTAGAAGCTTTGAATCAGGAGTTTGCGAATTAATTTATCCAGAGATATAATAATAGTGAGTCAAGACAGATTTAATGCGTATAGAATTATGTGGGTACTCGTAATGTATGATTTACCAACAGTCACAAAGATAGAAAAAAAGAGAGCAGCTAAATTCAGAAAACAAATTTTAAGCGATGGATTTACGATGTTTCAGTTTAGCATGTATATAAGACACTGCCCTAGTAGAGAAAATGCAGAAGTTCACATACAGCGTGTAAAGAAAATCATTCCAGATTATGGTCTAGTAGGGATTTTCTGTATCACAGATAAGCAGTTTGGAGAAATAGAGTTGTTTAGAGGAAAAAAACCAGAAATTCTGCCACCTACAGTACAGCAATTAGAGCTTTTTTAGAGCATAAAGTCAATTAAAACCCTTTGAAAACAAGCCCTGCGAGCAGAGCTGTTGTCAAAGATACAATTTTAAAAGCTTTTCACAACATAAAGACGGTAGAATGGAAGTAAGCCCACGTTGTCAAAGATACAATTTTAAAAGCTTTTCACAACTCAAGCGTTACATAAATAACACTCGTTGAGGTTGTCAAAGATACAATTTTAAAAGCTTTTCACAACATAACAGCTATCGTATTTCGATTAATGTATGTTGTCAAAGATACAATTTTAAAAGCTTTTCACAACAGGCAGTCAGCAGCCTTTTTAGAAAACTGAGTTGTCAAAGATACAATTTTAAAAGCTTTTCACAACAGATTTTTGAGAAATTGCTTTTCGGTCAAGTTGTCAAAGATACAATTTTAAAAGCTTTTCACAACGGGTCATCTTCTGTCTTTCTCAGCGCAGTGAGTTGTCAAAGATACAATTTTAAAAGCTTTTCACAACTATCAGCTAGAATGGCCTCTTTATTGATAGTTGTCAAAGATACAATTTTAAAAGCTTTTCACAACTTATCGACAATCAACTCTCTATTGACTATAGTTGTCAAAGATACAATTTTAAAAGCTTTTCACAACAGCAGTTTTCATATACAGTAGGCGGTGTAGGGTTGTCAAAGATACAATTTTAAAAGCTTTTCACAACTCATCTGAATAATTCATAACCAAGGAAGTTGTTGTCAAAGATACAATTTTAAAAGCTTTTCACAACTATATTTTATAGTTAATTGCCTCTATTGCAGTTGTCAAAGATACAATTTTAAAAGCTTTTCACAACAAATAAGCTAGTATGTGCCGATATGAAACCGTTGTCAAAGATACAATTTTAAAAGCTTTTCACAACGAATCTGAAATGCAAGATATAATTAATGAGGTTGTCAAAGATACAATTTTAAAAGCTTTTCACAACAAAACTATATGTCTCTGGAATTAATCCGTTGTTGTCAAAGATACAATTTTAAAAGCTTTTCACAACTTACTTTGATATGTTCATTCAAAAGGAGAAGTTGTCAAAGATACAATTTTAAAAGCTTTTCACAACTAACATATATCTCTACAAAAATCTGATATAGTTGTCAAAGATACAATTTTAAAAGCTTTTCACAACCCACATCGTATCTCTTGTAAACTTCTTTAAGTTGTCAAAGATACAATTTTAAAAGCTTTTCACAACCATTTTATGTTCTCCTTATATGCTATTGTGGTTGTCAAAGATACAATTTTAAAAGCTTTTCACAACCCGTATCGTGTCTCTCGTAAACTTCTTTAAGTTGTCAAAGATACAATTTTAAAAGCTTTTCACAACATTCCCATTACTTTATAATATAAAATTCGTGTTGTCAAAGATACAATTTTAAAAGCTTTTCACAACCAGGACTAGATGATGATGTTTTCGCAGATGTTGTCAAAGATACAATTTTAAAAGCTTTTCACAACTGAGTATTAAACCCAGCTCTAAAAGTCATAGTTGTCAAAGATACAATTTTAAAAGCTTTTCACAACAATGGGAACATTAATTCACACCACCCCGCTGAGCATAGTCTCTGACTATGTTCGAGCGATAGTAAATTTCTAATTTACAAAGTATAAAATCCCTCTACGTCCTCTGCGCTAACTCTGCTTCCTTTGCGGTAAATAAAACAAACACCGCAGGTGCACATTATTCGTGTATTCGTGGCTACCATCCTTAACCTTTTTTTAAAGTTTCTCTATACAATAACGCAGACTCTCACGTTATTATACTAAGATTAGTCCATACGTATTTACAATAATATAAAATGGAATAATGCCGACACGCATTTGAAAACTAAAGTTAAATCATAATCTCTTCTTTGCGTCGTCGGTATTAGTGAAAACTAATTGACATCCTATTGTTAACCATTTAAACCCATTTATTATGGCAAAGTTCATTGAATCCGGTCACCCTCGAAACGTGGCCAATCTCGGGAAACTTATTGAGTTTGTAGATGCCTACGGTGCCACCTACAATCCATCCCGCACAGCCCTCACCGTCGCCAGTCTTAAAGTTCTTGAGACTACTTCCAAAGCAGCCCTTGACCTCGTTATTGACAAATTAGCCCTCTATGACGAAGCCGTGAATCAGCGGCACCAAGCCTTTGCAGATTTGAAGCGCAGGGCTACCAGAATCATGGCAGCATTAAAAGCTTCAGGGACTAGCGAAGAGCTTCTAGACGATGCCAAAGGCTTTAATCGCAAGATTCAAGGTCAGCGAGCAGCCAAGCCTCCCACACCTACTGACCCCAATTCTCCACCACCATCTACAGTCAGTGTCAGTCAGCAGTCCTATGACCAGTTGATTCAGCATCTGAAAGGTTTGATAGCCATTATCAAAACCGAGCCAAACTACGCTCCCAATGAGAATGAACTCAAAGTGGCGAATCTCGACACCTATGTGACAGACTTATTGAATAAGAACAATAAAGTAGCTATAGCGATAGCAGCCATCAGCAATGCGCGCATTGACCGCGACAAAGTATTATATGCAAAAGATACTGGTCTTTTCGACCTAGCACAAGCAGTCAAGCTCTATGTCCGCTCTGTATATGGCACTAATAGTCCAGAGTACGCACAGGTAAAATCTCTCGTATTCACCAATAAAAAACTATGACCGCCCGCTGGCTAGGCTAATGCCCTCTGTGATGAGCAATCTCACAGAGGGTTTTTTGTTTTTAGTTCAATCTGTTTAGTTTTCCATTCGCGCAGTAATACATTGTCAGTGCTTCGCTATTGCAATAGGAGAGTTCATTAGAGCACGGTGATTGGTAATTATTGCAAGTCAAGTTTTCGTTGAAGCATGATGAGTGTTAATTATTCTAGGTCGAGACTTAGTTCTTGCAGGTTGAGCGTTCGTTGGAGCGAGTCAAGAGTTAGTTATTTTAGGTCAAGAGTTCGTTAGAGCAAGTCAAGAATTAGTTATTGTAGGTCAAGAGTTCGTTGGAGCAAGTCGAGAGTTAGTTCTTGCAAGTTGAGCGTTCGTTTGAGCAAGTCGAGTGGTGATTATTGCAGGTTGAGCGTTCGTTGACGAATGTCAAGAGTTAGTTATTGTAGATCAAGAGTTCGTTGGAGCAAGTCGAGTGTTAGTTCTTGCAAGTTGAGTGTTCGTTGGAGCAAGTCGAGAGTTAGTTTTTGCAAGTTGAGCCTTCGTTGGAGCAGGTCGAGTGTTAATTCTTGCAAATCATTAATTAAAGTAAAGCAAATCATCCATCGTAAAATATCCTTTTTTACCATAGATGTATTCTGCGGCTCGAACAGCTCCTACCGCAAAGCCTTTTCGCCCTTTTGCTTCATGCGTGATCTGAATAAAGTCAATATCAGACTCGAACCTGACATGATGCGTGCCTGGGACATGCTCTTCACGGATGGCTTCTATAGGAATAACACCAGTTTTAGATTCCTTGGTCAATTCCCAGCTTTTATATTGATTGTTGCTAACCGCAATCATATCATTTGCTAACTGAATGGCCGTACCACTGGGTGCATCTTTCTTTTCGGTATGGTGAATTTCAGACATTTTGACACTATAGTTGTTAAAAGGCATCATTAGCCTCGTCAACTGTTTATTTAATTGAAAAAACAGGTTGACCCCTATACTAAAATTGGGTGATGTAAAAAGCGTTTGGTTGTTTTCAAGGCAAAATTTCTTGGCTTTTTCCAATCCTTCCGGCCACGATGTAGTTCCTACAACTATAGGTACGTTAGCCTTGAAACAAAGCATGACATTGTCATAGGCCGAATCAGGTTCTGTAAAATCGATAGCTACATCGACATTTCGAAGATTTTCTGAATTGAAGTCCGCCTTATTAAACTCCGTTATTTTTAACACGATCTCATGACGTCCTTCTTCCAGAATCACTTGTTCGATAGCTTTGCCCATTTTACCATAACCGATTAATGCAATTTTCATTTAATTATCGTTTAAAATTTAATGTACACGTTAATGATGGAATAGCTTGAGGGGTGGATGCATAATTTTTCATGTCTAGTCTCAGATTCATTGATAAATCATCACTGACATCAAAATTCATAAAATGAGCATCTACAGTAGCATCAATTATATTTAATCCATAGAATAGTATGCCAAATAATAGATACATGTCGCGTTGATTTCTATATATATTTTTGGTACCTTGGACTATCGTTAAATTCGTGGTCCCATTAAAAGGGATATCATTGCTCGGATCAGTGTCTAGGAGCGATAAATATGAAGTTTTCGCATCTTGGTATCGATTATTTTCATTGACCCATAGATAGCCGAAGCCTGCTAATCCGCCCCATACTAATGGCAGCTTCCAATATCGTCTGTTGTATATCTGACCAGCACCAGGAAGTAAGGCAGATAGCAAGGCAGCAGTTTTTGGACTATGCTTTTTGTAGATTTTCTTTGGCATTTTTGCCAGACTACTAGAATCTAAAAGCCTAAAAGCACTACTATCACTCTGAGAATAAACTGTTTGCGATATACAAACAAGTATAAATACAAATACAAGTAAGCGCACAATTAACTAATTAGTTCGATAATTCGCTCTAAGTCTTTCTCATCTGCATAGGATAGAATGAGTTGCCCATTTCCTTTGTCAGTATGCTGTATAGTCACCTTCGTGCTCAAATGACTAGATAAATCATCCTGCCATCGTCTGACGAAGTTGGGCTGACCTTTTTTCTCTTTGGTCGGTCTAGGTGTGCGCTGACTGCTTTTCTGCGCTACCAAGCTCTCCGTTTGTCTTACGGATAAACTTTTTCCTATTACCTCTTTGAAAATGGAAAGTTGTAAATCTATCTCATCTACTCCAGCCAAGGCTCTCGCATGTCCCATAGATATTTTATCTTCTCGCACGGCCACCTGAATATCTGGCGGCAGTTTTAAAAGTCTTATATAGTTAGATATAGTCGCCCTTTTCTTGCCCACTCTATCTGCTAATTCTTCATGGTTTAGCTTGCACTCATCGATAAGTCTTTGATAGTTTACTCCTATTTCAATAGCATTGAGTTCTTCGCGTTGAATATTTTCAATCAAAGCCATTTCCAAGGCTTCCTGATCATTGGCAGTGCGAATATAAACCGGCACCTCTGACAAACCCGCCAGATGAGATGCTCTCCAGCGTCTCTCTCCAGAAATTAGCTGATATTTATTGGTTCCTGTTAATTCCCTTACAGTCAATGGCTGTATAATTCCATGAACCTTGATCGAATTCGCCAAGTCTTCCATGGCCTCTTCATCAAAATTGACCCTAGGCTGAAATGGATTAACCTCGATTCTATCCAAACTTATAAGTTGCGTATTGGTTGTTTTAGGGTTGTCTAGCACCAAAACATCATCTTCATTCATCTGCTGATTGATATCTCCCAATAGGGCTCTGATTCCCTTTCCTAATTCTTTTTTCTGATTAATTTTTGCCATTTTATATTAACTTAATTGAAATATTGCATAATATACTACCGCCCATGAATTTTCTAGTGTCCCGTATTTGTGGGATAGAACATTCGATTCGGTATGATTAATTATTTTCTACTATTTTCTTTTCATTATTTTCCACGAGTTCTTTCGCCAAATGCAGATAATTGACCGATCCCTTGCTATCAATATCAAAGGCAATTACAGGCTTGCCAAAACTTGGCGCCTCACTGATTTTTGAATTGCGATGTATGATGGTATTGAATACCAAAGACTCAAAATGCTGCTTAACTTCTTCTACCACTTGATTGCTCAATCTTAATCTTGAATCATACATGGTAAGCAGTAAGCCTTCGATACTCAATTCAGGATTTAGACGTTTTTGAACGATTTTTATAGTATTTAATAGCTTTCCAAGGCCTTCTAATGCGAAATACTCACATTGAACTGGGATAATAACGCTGTCTGAAGCCGTTAATGCATTGACTGTAATTAAACCAAGAGAAGGAGAGCAATCAATGATAATGTAGTCATAATCATTTTTTATTTTGCTTAGGGTCTCCTTCATGATTGTTTCCCTTTTTTCATGCTGAATAAGCTCAATCTCTGCTCCCACAAGATCTAAATGAGAAGGTAAGATAAATAAATTGGGCGTTTCGGTAGCTAAAATAGCTTCCTTTGGATCAATCGTATCAATCATACATTCATAAAGACTCTTATCTACAGACTTCGGATCAATGCCACAACCCGAAGTAGAGTTCGCCTGCGGATCCGCATCTATAAGCAAAGTTTTCTTATCCATAGCCGCTAAACTAGCCGCCAAATTAATTGAAGTTGTCGTCTTACCAACGCCCCCTTTTTGATTAGCAATTGCAATTATTTTTCCCACCTGTTTATATCTTATTTAATTCAAGATTTATTAAGGGCAAAACTATCTGAATCTTGGTAAAATGAGCTTGGTAATTATAAACAAAAAAAAAGAGAAAACTAGTTGTTCAAATGCTTGATAACTAGTTTTCTCCGTAAATTTTGAATTAAAAGGAAGCTGAGTTTCTATCTATTTATTCACATATCAAAAATCGATGTTCAAAACATGTGAATACAACCTATTTAATTATTGAAAACTGCTTAGATATCTGATTATAGGATGATTGTAGATTTAAAAAATAATGACCTTCTGGCAATATTTCCAATCCATCGATGGTGAATAAATTTTCACCATTGATTATCTGAATATTCTCTTCTCTAACGGTTTTACCAAGAACATCAATAATTTTTAAAGTGGTGGCTTCCTTTGCAGCAGCTTCAAAATATACATGTATCTTACTAGTAACTGCCGTAGGGAAGACGCTCACCTCTTTATTACTCGTTTTTTCAATAGACGCATTCCCTGTTTTTAAGATATCTGAAAGTTTTCTAGGTAGTAATTGATATCCTGCATTGTATGGTGCCCCAGAAGCCTGATCAAATTGTGTCCCCATGCCAGTTATAGTATATATTTCACCTGCCTTAATCGCTGGTGGAGCACTGAAATTGGCCGAAGGTTTATTCTCTATTCTCACCGAAAAGGAAGTGCCTCCAGAATTTTTCATTGTCAAGTCAAATGCAGAATCGGCAAGCCAAACTCCACTAAACAAAGATAAACCTTCGACCTTTACTAATTTGGCTTCTGTGGATTCATTTAAAACCGTGACTGTTTGGGGTGCATTGATCGATTTAAATCCTAGTTTTCTAATGGTATCTCCTGAGGCATTAAATCTAATTTGCCCAAGACCTCTAAACTGATCTATTATCCCAGAAATCTCAACGGAATCACCTTCTTGAACAGTCGGTAAAATAGAATAGGTTTTTCCCGAGAAAATACCAATGCAACCTGTACCGTCACATATAAACATTTGATAACCGGTTGTTCTTCTATTTATGCCGTAGAGTGTGCCACGTATAGTGCAGGATTTATTGATAGAGTCCGGAATGCCATCTGCATTGGCTCCGCGAATAGCACCTATAGAATACAATGGACGCCCTGTAATTGGAGGTGCTGTACTATCTTCTACAATAATCGTCGTTGAATCTGGAGTGACTATCGTCCCCATTGAAGCTTTAGTTAACTTCAAAATAAAGGTATCATTTCCTTCGTTTAAACCGTCCAATACAGCTCTAAATCTCAAGGTAATGACTGTGTCATTATTTCCAAATTTCACCGTATCGACAAAATTAAACGTGTTAAAATCACTATTCGGATTAGCGCCACTATTTTTTCCTGTAAGAGAGTATGTGACCCACATAGTATGGTTCATCGGCATAGAGTTTCTTACGGCAAAAAATAGTTCAGAACCCCCTTCCTTTCTTCTGATGGTTGAAGGTACATTTTTAAAATTCCAGTTTTGAGCTCCTAGTTCACTCATGAGGAGAATACAAGTAAGTATTAGGGTTAGTTTTTTCATTTAACTATTTTGTTTTTTATTTTTAATCACTATTGTCCGACAAAAATAATCAAAGGATAGCCATTACAGCTATCCTTTTTTTGATAACTTTGTTTTTGCACCACAAAAGTTATCATGGACAAAAATACAAAATCTCTCGGACAGCCGATTCTAAATCAA
>JAJTHM010000067.1 GCA_021297855.1 Sphingobacteriales bacterium
AAGACCTATCAGACACCTCAACTTTTTAGCGGATAGAGCCCCCCAACCTATACTAACCCACTTCTTTGAAATCTTTCTTATCCTTTATCTATAAAGCGATTTGGGGAAATTATTGCATTTTATTCGGACAATAATGATTTTAACCATAACTAGAAATTCCGTTTGTCTGCCAGCAAAAGTAAGCAAGTACATAACATTTAAGCCTAATACTACTGTTCACTTTGACACAGTAACTAAATGCCAAGGTCAGACCTATACTATTGGCACCAGAACTTATTCTTCCCCTGGGAATTATAAAGACACTATACTTGAACATGGATGCCCAAAAATTGTACAGACTACTTTAAATTTTCTTACTGCCTCCAAAGACACTATTAAAAGAAATATTTGTAATGGAGATACTATTTACATAAAAGGGATTGCTATAACTCAATCTGGTATATTTTATGATTCGCTTCGAAATAGATTTGGATGTGATTCTATTTTGATATATGATGTTAAAGTCTTGTCTTTAACCCCTAGTGCAACTAGTTTGTACGATACGATTTGTCTTGGAGAGTCTAGAATCTTTAATAATCAAATTTTAACTACTAGTGGAATCTATAAAGCAAAATATACCAATGTGTTGGGATGTGATTCAACCGTTACTTTGTTTTTAAATGTTATCACTCCTTTAAAAGTATTCAAAAATGCTTCTATTTGTATCGGTGATACCTTCAAATTAGATACTTTTACGTTTACTAAGACGGGTATATACAACATCTCGTTCAAATCTGGTAAAAACTGTGATAGTACAATAGAGTTAAATCTAAAAGTTAACCCTTCTTATTTTTTTAGCACAAAGTCCTCCGTTTGTTTAGGAAAATCTGTTGCATTTTATGGCCAAAATTATAGCAGAACCGGTCTGTATTATAAAAAATTTCAAACAATAAATGGATGCGATAGTATTTATGAATTGGATTTGCGCATATTTAGAATTGTTGGAATTGAGAATTATGAATTCTGTAAAGGCGATAGTCTTAAAATTTTAAATCGTTACGTAAAAACATCAGGTGACTATTACGATACCTTCAAGCTACCTTCTGGCTGCGATTCGTTTCATTTGACCAAAGTTAATGTGCGCACATGGCCGGTACAGCAGATAGATACAGTTCTGTGTGCAGATGATAGTTTTATTTATAAAAATATGGTGTATAAGCAGGCTGCCATTATAAGCGATACAATCTTTTCAAATTATAAAACTTCCTGTCATAAATTAAAATTCATCTATCTCGATTTTAAGAATTGTGACACTCTGAATGAATGCAGTCGAATATTAATTCCTACAGGCTTCACTCCGAATAATGATGGAATCAATGATAAATTATCCCTCATCGTAAAGTCTGAAAAGATAAACATCGTTGACTTTGTGTTGTACAATCGCTGGGGGCATTTGGTTTACAATTACTTTGATTATAAGGAAGGATGGAATGGACTATACAAGGGAGACGATGCACCCGTTGGAGTATATAATTATTCACTAAAGTATAAGTGTAAAGGACAGAATTATAACAAGTCTGGGAATGTGACTTTGTTGAGATAATTAATGTTGTTTTCATCTAACGAAATTCAATATTTCTTTTTTTAATTGAATTGAAGTTCGAGTATTTTTGTAATAAATACTGGAACAGATATGCTAAGCCCTAAAATTTTTGGATGTTTAGTATTCAACTTGATCTCCCTTTTGGGATATAGCTCCCATATAGTAGGCGGTGAAATTCAATACAAACATTTGGGTGGTAACCGATACCAATTAATATTTAAAATCTACCGGGATTGCAGTAGCACAACTCGATTCGATGGTGATTATCCAAGCAATCCAGATAATAAATTCTATTTTGGAATATTCCAGGGGAATGAAACGGTCAATGTTTTTTCAGAGAATTTCCGTTCGGTGAATTTAAAATCAAAGCGAACACTCAGTTCTGCAATAGTTCATAGTTGCCTCCAACCAAATAATAGCTGTGTCGAAGAGGGAATTTATGAAACGATAGTAGAGTTGCCACGCAATGATATGGGATATACGATTATTCATCAACGCTGCTGTCGAAACGATGCCATTCTAAATATACAGCCTTTGGACGGGGGAGATAATACCATGCCAGGATTTACTATTCGCTGTTATATCCCACCAATAAACATTTTTGCTAACAACTCCCCTGTTTTTAGAAACTTCCCGCCGATTTTTATCTGTAGAGATCAGCCCTTCTATTTTGACCATGGAGCAGATGACATGGATGGAGATAGTCTTCGGTATTTTTTAAGTTCACCTTTGGACGGATTGTCTCAAGACGAGCCTTTATCTGCTAATCAATCCATCTCTGGTTTGAAAAAAGTCAATTGGGAATTGCCCTATTCTATCGATAATGTTTTAGGAGGGAGTCCAGCTCTTGCTATTGATTCGTACACAGGATTTTTAAGCTGTAGACCCAATAGAAATGGACGCTTCGTTGTTTCAGTTTTAGTTGTGGAATACAGAAATGGAATGGCTATAGATACCATAAATAGAGATTTTCAATTCAATGTGGTGAACTGTGATATTCCAAAAGCAGACATGCCATTCCTGCCTGGCACCATGAACCCAAATACAGGAGTAGCTGCTTATTTATATACATTCTGTGATACATTTTTTGTGAAATTTAAAAATACGAGTTCGAATAGTACTCATTATAAATGGGAATTTGGAGATCCTACCAAGGGGCCGCTCAATATTTCTAGGGATTTCGAACCCGTGCATACCTATTCCGACACAGGAGTTTATACTGTGAAATTATATGCTTATAAAGTACGGCTTTCTGGAGACACTTGTGTGGATTCAACTACTAGGTATGTGCGAGTTTATCCCAGATTTAAAGTCTTGTTTTCGGCTCATAATGCATTCCCTGATTCACCCGTCTATTTCAAAGATTTGACCACTAGCCATTATGGCATAACTACTAAATGGGAATGGAATTTTGGGGATGGAAATAAATCAGCACTTCGCCACCCGACTCACACCTATTCAAATTCAGGTATGTATAAGGTGAAATTGGTAGCTACAGACAATAAGTTTTGTATCGACGATACAAGCTTTCAATTAACGATTCATCAGAGACCAAAATTTGAAGTCACACTGCAGAAATTTTGTTTAGGAGAGGAAACGACTATTCGAGCGGGTGTCAAAATTAGCAGTCCTGATTCCTTGATTTTGTATAAGTGGTCTTTTCAGGATGAAGAACGAATAGGTCCTGATCTATCCTATAAAATAGTTAATAAAACTCCAGTACCTGTTCAACTTTATGTAATGACGGATAAAGGATGTCCATTTAAAAAAGATTATATGATAATTCCGTATCCTAAGCCTGTGCCGCCCTTGCTCTTGGATTCCTATTTTGTAAAATGCAATGAAACACTATTCTGTGGCATTGGTGACCCATATGCTGTGAGGTATAAATGGCACGACGGAATTACCGATTCTGTGCGCTATTTGACTAAGCCAGGCTGGTATAAGGTCACGATTACCTATCCATGCGAAGATCATATTGATAGTTTTCGTCTTTATCACAATTATCTGAAATCTAATTTCCAGTTTGAGAACAAATGTGTAGGAGATACTTATTTTTTTATCAATACAAGTGAAACAAGGTTGACTTCAAAGCTCAGATATAAATGGCAAATTGGGACTATAGTAGATTCGAGTTTCAATTTAAAGTTTCAATTCAAGGATGCTATGCCACTGAAAGTTAAACTGATTGTTTTTGACACCTATGGCTGCTCTGATTCCATAATTAAAACGCCAAATGTTTTCCCTCTACCTCAGTTTGATTTTCCTTTTGATAAGGTGTGTTTAGGTGTTGCTACTTTATTGAAACCAAGAGTTTATCTCGCTGCTCCATACTTTCCTACGACCTATTTATGGAAGTTGAATGGTGTCGAAATAGGATTAGATTCCGTTTATTTGCATACGGCAAAAAATTATGAACCTCAAAAGTTTTCGCTTGCGGTGCGAACAGATAAGGGTTGTATTGATTCAACCATAAAATGGATTAGAGCTCACACGAAACCTAAGCCTATCAAGTTGGTTGATTCGTTCTTTATACGTTGTGCGGATTCAGTCCTTTTCGATATTTCGGATAGCCTAGCTTTGAGCTATCGCTGGAGAGATGGAAATACAAGTGGCTATCGGTTTATTAATTATCCTGGTAAGTTTTATTTTGCCATAGAATATCCTTGTGAAACATTTAAAGATAGTTTTAGATTACACAATTCTTGCACTATCGAAGTGCCAAGAGCATTTACGCCGAATGGAGATGGAAACAATGACAGATTATATATTCGCGGATATGCCATTAAGGAGCTCCTTAGTTTTAAAATTTATAATCGACAGGGTCAGTTATTATATTTTTCCAATAATCTGGATGAGGGTTGGGACGGATACTACAAGGGAGAAGCACAAAACGCCGAGAGCTATTTCTATACCTATGAGGCTATAACTCATGCGAATGGGACTAGAGCAAGTGGAGAGGGACAATTACTTTTGTTGAGGTAATCTGCCTATTCTACTACCTCTATCTCTACCCTTCTATCATCCTCTGGATATTTGTTTCGGGGAAACTTTGCTGCCATTCCTTCATAGGAAAGTCGTTCACTTTCGATCCCATTATTGATGAGAAAGGTATAAACTTTTTTAGCTCTATTGGTCGAAAGATACCGGTCTTTTGTGCTTTGGTCAAAAGCATCTTTTTCTGTAGGGCCTTTTTCATCGTATATATGCCCAGTGATTTTAATTTTTCGAGATTTGTTTTCCTTTAAGAAGTTTAACAAGTTGATTAGTTCTTCAGCAGAACTTTTCTTAATGACACTACTTGAGCCTTCAAAATAAATTTTTAAATCTACTGTTTGACCTACTTTCGCCGATTCAAGAAAACTTTTCACATCAGGGGCAGAATCGATAATGGGCACTTTGGGAAGAATGGATGTTGAAGTCTTTTTAGCTGCCTTATTTGAATCGGTTTTTCTTTTGGTAAGACTATAAAATAATTCTAGCTCCCCTCGTCTATTAAGTTTCCTTTGGTTGTCTAGTTCGGCATTTCCTTCCAAGCTTATACTTCCCTCGCCACTTAAGTTGCTTGGAAAAGGATATTTTATTCGAGCTTTAATTAGGTTCAATATAGTTTCCGCGCGTTTTTTTGAAAGGGTATCATTGATTTTTTTCTTGCCACGGTCATCGCAGTAACCTTTGATAGCAATACTATCTATGGTAAAAGAGTCGAAGTTTTTTAAAAAGAAACCTAACCGCTTTTCTTCGGTGGTGTCCATCTTTGCTATTTTGTAGGCGAAATAGATAGGGTAATCTATTTTACTTTGTCCATAAGCATTTGAAAAAAATGAGAATAGGATAAATAAACTAATTAACTGTTTCATTATTGGGAACAATTTTGTTGAAAATAAGCATCCAGCGTTGAGTATACTTCTTCACCATAGGCCCTAATCAAGGGTTCCTTCAGAAATCTATAAACGGGTACTTTTAGTTCTTTGCCAAGCTGGCATGCATCCGAGCAGATATCCCATTCTTCATAATTGACAGCGGTTAGTTCCCCTAAATTCGATACACGAATGGGGTAGAGGTGACACGAGATGGGCTTGCGATAAGTCGTTTTTTTATCTAGGTATGCTCTTTCGATGCCGCAGATGGCTATGCCCCTTTCATCATAGTTTATATAAGCACAAGGCCCTCCTTCTATTAAGGTTGTCTTATGCGTTTTATCCTCCTCATCGTATATGGTAAATCCATTTTTTTCTATGCTTTCGATGCCTTCATCCGTTAGATAGGTTTTGTAATTTTCAAATTCGCTTTCAAGACTTTTTAGTTCGTCAAGCCTTACTGGTGCGCCAGAGTCGCCTGCCACACAGCATTCACCCTTGCATTTGGCCAGATTGCACACAAATTCGTTTTCAAAAATTTCCTCACTCACTAATAAATTATCGACTACTAACATTTTTTAAAAATAAATGAAACAAAGGTAGTTGAATCTATGTTATCTTTGTATTATTTAAACTTTTATACAGTGAGAAATTTCATATTGATAATTATGGTAATGGGCTTTGTCTTGTCATGTGACACAAAGGATCCGTCAAATACAAGTACAAGTGCATCACAGGAGATTAGCCTGCAAATCATCCCAAAGCTAGATGGTATAGAAGCCAAGGTCAATCAATACTACCATCTAAAAAATGGAGATTCTATTTATTTCAGCCGTTTGGATTTTTTTATGCAGACTATAAATTTCAAAGATAAATCGGGTAAGGTGGCCAGATTGGATACGGCTTTCCTTTTTTCGAATAAAAATGCGATGAATAAACTTAATTTCAAATCAACTAGTCTTCCTACAACCATCGATACCATTAATTTTTTATGCGGTCTGGGAGATATAACCAATAGTTTAGATCCTCTCAAATATGATGCGGATCATCCTCTCAGCTCCTATAAGAATATGTACTGGACGATGGGTTCCAAATACAGATTTATCGTATTTGAAGGTAATATTAAAACGGCTTCTGGATCCATGATTCCGTTTTCCTATCATACTGGTTTGGAGTATAAGTATTCTGCAAATATACCAGTCAATATTACGTTAAATGTTAGTAATCCTAAAACATATACATTAGGCCTGCATCTAGAGCGGATTTTTTATCCGACAAATGGGATAGCGGTTGACTATAAGAATAGTGAAACTCAAGCTCATGGGGATGCATCAGACGGGCCTTTGACCGATAAAGTCGCTCTTAATTTTTCAAGAGCATTTATTATGGAATAAAGAATTTGTGAAACTAAAGTATTTATTTATACTTGTACTTGCTTGGCTTTCTTCTTGTCAAGAGGTAAAATCTTTTATTGAATTTCCTGATTATTTTCCACAAGAAAATAGAATCTATTTAGATTCTGTAAGAAAAGAAACTGTTGATTTAGGCGAAAAATTATTTTTTGATCCTCGACTTTCAAAGAATGATAAAATTTCCTGCGCCACCTGCCACCTGCCTGAGTTAGCATTTACCGACGGGAAAAAAATTAGTCAGGGTTTTGAGGGTAGATTTTCAAAACACAATTCATCCACTTTGTTGAATGTAGGATTTCTGCACTCGTTTATGTTTGATAAAGGATCCCATAATATAGAAATCCAACCTATTATACCCTTATTAGATACGAATGAAATGAATATGAGCTTGGATGCGTTGGATGAAAAATTTAAGCTGGACGCCACCTACCAAATGTTGTCGATGAAAACCTACGGCAAACCCCTTAATAGGCGTACTATAACCTTGGCTTTGGCAGCCTATATGAAATCACTCATAGCCTGTACCTCCAGATATGACAGCTTTGTATCTACTGGAGATAGTACTATTTTATCCAGTTCTGAAAAGAGGGGGATGAGACTTTTTTTTGAAAAAGCTCAATGCAATCAATGTCATATCGCTCCCTTATTTACTGATTCAGAGCACCATAATTTAGGACTCGAGGATTCTAAAAAAGGAAGGCTCGGTGTTTTTGCTAATACTTTGGTTTTGGCAGATCGAGGGCGCTTTAAAACGCCGACTCTTCGAAATATTGAAATTACGTTTCCTTATTTCCATGACGGAAGAGTTGATAATTTGGAACAAGTAATCTCTTATCATCTTTCACCTCAAAGAAAGACATCAGACTTTATTCCTGTTTCGTTGACTCCAGATGAGGTCCAAGATTTAAGCGCCTTTCTCAAAACATTAACAGACAAGCGATACAAGAAGAAATCGCACTAGAACAAAGGATTTCAATCCAAGTCAATTTGTAATTCGTAATTTTGAATTTTAAATGGAAAGAAATTTGGCTAAGACAAAATTTTACGAATTACAAAATGTTACCATTGAAGACTTTTCTTCTGAGGGGAAGGGTATAGTCAAAAATGATGGAAAAGTTATTTTTGTCGAAGGAGGTGTAGCCGGCGATGTGGTTTCTATTCAAGTGAAGAAGAATCATAAGAGTTTTGAGACAGGAAAAATTCTTAAAATGATTTCGCCCTCAGATAAACGTCAGGAACCTTATTGTAAGCATTACAATCAGTGTGGAGGATGCAAGACACAACATATCACTTATCCAAATCAATTGAAATGGAAACAAGATGTAGTGAAGAATGCCATAGAACGAATAGGTGGTTTTACTGATTTGAATATCCTCTCTATTTTAGGTTGTGAGCATACAGAATATTATAGGAATAAACTCGATTATGCAGTAAGCAATAAACGTTGGCTTTCCTTTGAAGAAATAAATTCTGAAAAAACGTTCAATCGAAACGGTATTGGGTTTCACCTCGCAGGAATGTTTGATAAAGTATTGGATGTCCATGAGTGTTTTCATATGCCTGTATTAAATAATACCATTCGAAATTTTATTCGAGACACAGCCTTTGAGCTGGAAGTTTCTTTTTATGATATTGTAGCTAAGACTGGTTGCTTGCGCAATATTCTGGTGCGAAATAATGTGAAAAATGAATGGATGATTTGTTTTCAAGTTTATGATTTAGATGATAATTTTCTAACCTTGTTGGAGAAAATAAAGAATCAATTTCCTCAAATAATCTCGCTACAATATACTAATAATAGGAAAGCAAATGATACTGTATATGACCAAGAATTTCATGTCTTTCATGGTCAAGATTTTATCTATGAGTATCTGAAGGAAAAGAAATTTCGCATCACTCCTAAATCATTTTTTCAGACCAATACAGAACAGTGTATTCGCTTATATGATTTGGTCGGAGAAATTGCGGACATCAAAGAGGGACAAGTGGTTTATGATCTCTACTGCGGAGTGGGGAGTATTGGTATCTATTTGGCCGATAAAGCAAAAAAAGTTGTAGGGATTGAACTCGTTGAGGAAGCCATAGTGGATGCAAGAATGAATGCAAAGATTAATGGCATGGAAAATTGTGATTACCACGCTGCAGATATCAAAGATATTTTCAAATCAGAATTTATAGCCAAAGCGGGTGCACCCGATGTAATTATCACAGATCCACCGCGTGCAGGTATGCACCCAGATGTCGTCCATGAGTTATCCCAATCGGGCTGCCAAAAAATAGTATATGTGAGCTGCAATCCGCAGACCATGGCCAATGATTTAAAAGCCTTAGCTATAAATTATCACATCAAAAGAATTCAACCAGTGGACATGTTCCCACACACGATACATATCGAGTGTATAGCCCTATTGGAAAAGAAATAATTTGGGGTTAAATTATTTCTCTATAACCAGTGGAAAGGATTTTGAGTAATTCTTGGAATTCAATTGAATATAATACATTCCTTTACTGAGCGAAACTGTATTCAACTTTATTTCTTCTGAATTGATTTGTGTGACAGGCACAGAAACTCTTTTCCCTGACATATTGATCAATGTTATTTCCTTGAACTTATGGACTTCTTGACCGCGAATGATGACAAAGTCTGCACTTGGATTAGGGTAAACTGTGAAAGTCATTTCTTCCGAATTGAAAACTGCTGCTCCTGCGCTTGTGGTTTTAAAGGTACTATTCGCTGAGAGAGAATCACCGGCTATATTGTTGGTTTTAATTCTGTAGTTATAGGTTGTATTAGCGGTTAATCCAGTCAAAGAAGCTGTAACAGCTGTGTTGGTGGTGCCTGTGATACTAGCCGGAGTCATAGCTTTCGTAGACCCATATGCGGTTGTAAGTCCATACTGCACCTCAGCAGTAGTGGCATTGCCATTCGCATTGACTTGCGCATTGATGGTAGCTGAAGTTGTAGTAATGCTAGCCGATGTGACAGCAGAAATGTTTGCTTTTTTAGGAGCAATAAATTCAGTGAGACTAATTGTTTTTATATTCCATGCATCGCCATTTACATCGCCTGTACCATTAACTCCATTCGCTGCTATATTGATAGTCACATTTCCAGATCCTGCAGCAGGTGCTGTCCAATCAAAGGTAAAAGATGCGCTACCACTTGTCATAGCTTTTGGGGTCGTATGATGAAGCTCTCTTGTCATAAGCATAGTTCCAGCTGGGGTATTTGAAAGGGTACCGGATGAAAAGTTCAGATCGAACCCAGCTTTTGCTGTAGCAGTTCCAATTAAATTGGAGTTATCTATATTGAGAACAATGGTATATTTTTTTCCTGGAGTATACGAAGTCATACTCGAATTGCCATCAAAGTTCATCGATATGGAAGTCGCACTATTATTAATAAGTGCATAATTTAGTGATACAATTGGGTTGAAATTATTATCTTTGCCTCATGAATAAAATTAGAGGTACAAAAGATAGTCAGGAGACTAAGCGAAAGCTAGTAGTTTCTTATCTCAAGAAGAAGAAAGG
>JAJTHM010000041.1 GCA_021297855.1 Sphingobacteriales bacterium
AAGACCTATCAGACACCTCAACTTTTTAGCGGATAGAGCCCCCCAACCTATACTAACCCACTTCTTTGAAATCTTTCTTATCCTTTATCTATAAAGCGATTTGGGGAAATTATTGCATTTTATTCGGACAATAATGATTATTTATGATATTTTTGATGATAAACTAGTTATAGATATTATCAATGTAGGTAGTAGAGGGAGTATATATAAGGACTAAAAACTGCAATATTTCAACCCTCGTTCGGCATTCGCTGACAACGTCATAGTAGTTCAAAATCTCTAATTTTATTCCAGTACTTTTTCATTCATTATTATTTCTGTGTTCACCTATTGTGATACAAAACTAGCATTTCTTTTGTAAAATTACAAATTTAGCTATCTCGGAAATCCTCTGCTTCCTCTGCGATACCTCCGCGCACCCTGCAGTAAAAAAAATAAACACCGCAGGTGTACATAAACCTTTTCTCCCCTCCATTTCCCCCTTATACCCTATTTTTATGGCTTGATGATAAAATTAATCCCTTATTTTTTCATTAAGTATATAATTGGTGTAATTTAACATCCTCTCAATTACCTAAATTATTGTGATTACATTAGTCGAGAGCGACCTTGCTAAAAAAATCGTAGTCAATTGATAAACAATATATTTCCGTCTGATTATTGAATAAAATTAACCTGGGATATATCCATTTTATCTTATCTTTGTTGAAGAATATAATAAACTAAGTTCAAATGAAACTAAATGATGATTTAAATAATATTTTATTTCTGATTGTGACGGGAGCCATTATTTATTATCTATTTTCTGAAAAGAAAAATTCTCAAAACACTCTCTACAAAGGTTTTAAAGAGGATAAATTCAATTTATCAAACGATTGGAATAATATATATAATGACTACAATAAATCCTACAATAAGATAGCGAATGGGTAACATGCCAAAAAATAAACCAGGAAACATAAATCTAACTCAGCAGAAGACTGAAATTAATATCACCAATAATAATTTACCTGACCCTAAAATTATTGAGCAATTTCAACAGATTCAACCAGATTTCGCTGAGCGAATTATGGTCATGACAGAGAATGAACAAAAATTTAGGCATTCCATTATTAGCCAAGAATCCCAACGTGCTATTTTGAAATATTGGATAGCATTAATTGTTTTTTTAGTATTAATTGGTCTCATAGTTTTTTCAATTATACTTAATGCCTTAACTGTAGCATCAATTCTTGCTGGTACTACAATTTTAGGGGTAATTTCATTGTTTTTAAATCGCGAAAAAAGAAACAATCAATAAACCTTTTCTCCCCTCCATTTCGCCCTTATACCCTATTTTTATGGCTTGATGATAAAATTAATCCCTTATTTTTTCGTTAGCTAAAGTGATTCGTTTTTTACTATTTACTTTCCTTTTTGTAGGCACGACTGAACTAACATGCCAGATAGGCGTGGTCACTGGCAGGGTCATAGATGCTAAGACCAAGAAACCGCTCATCGGTGCAAATATTTCTCTAGGTAATGATGACGTAACCAAAACAACCACCGATTCTAGCGGAAAATTTGAAATCAGTGTATCAAACTATCAAAATGAAACTATTTATGTGAGCTATGAGGGCTATAAACTCATAGAAAAAAAGATTTCACTCAAACCAAATGAAACGCGGACTATCAATTTTGAATTGAATAGCTATTCAATCAAACTAAAAGAAGCTAAAATTACCTCTAAGCGAACTAAGGAGCGCAGCAAGGATGAATTGGTCACAGAGATAGAAGTCAATACAGAACAGACCAATCCCTCGGGAAATATTGAGAATACGTTGAAGTTTCAGGGAATGGGTGTCGGTGGAAATAATGAACTAGGCAGTCAATTTTCTGTTCGCGGTGGCAGCTTCGATGAAAATTTAATTTATGTCAATGACTTTGAAGTCTATAGACCCCTGCTGATACGCAATGCACAGCAAGAAGGTCTCAGCTTCGCCAATAGCCAATTGATTCAAAATATGAAGTTCTCTTCGGGTGGATTTTCTCCAGAATATGGGGATAAATTGAGTTCTGTACTTGATATTCAATACAAGAAACCAAAAAACTGGGCAGGATCTTTAGAAGCTGGACTGCTCGGTGCTAATGGGCATATAGAAGGCTCTCTATTCGATAAGAAATTAAATATTCTCACAGGAGTTCGCTATAGAAATAATGCCTATCTTCTCGGCGGTCAGGAAACCAAAGGCCAATATACTCCGGAGTTTCTCGATATCCAGAGCAATATCCATTTTCAACCCTCAACTAAACTTGACTTTGAATCCCTCTCTGTCTTTTCATTCAATAAATTTAGTATCATACCGAGTGATCGGGAAACGAATTTTGGTTTGGCTAATTTTGCACTCACCTATCGAGTAGCCTATTCAGGGCAGGAAATAGATAGATATCAAAACTGGATGCAGGCCAATTCGATCACCTTTAAACCTTCGCCGAACTTTAAAATTAAATTGGCAGGTGCTTATTATCACATAGATGAAAAACAGTATTTTGATATCACAGGTCAATACGCCATTGGCGAGATAGAAACGGATGTCAATTCAACCAATTATCAAGGATTTAAAAATGTATTTGGCAGCGGTATTTTTCAAAACTGGGGACGAGAAAGCTATCAAGCGAATTTGATGCATGGGCATTTAAGTCTGGCAGCGCTGCTTGGGAAGCATACCCTCAAACTGGGAATCAAAGCCAAACAAGAAGAATTTCAAATGCGCTTGAGCTCTTGGGATCGATTAGATAGTGCTGGATACAATATCCCAAGCTACTCCAATCAGGTACTCTTGATTAATCCGATTCGTGCGGATTATCAATTCACGGGGCAGCGATTGGAATTCTATCTTCAAGACCAATGGACCATAAATCTATCGGATAAAAAGAGCTTGAGTATATTAGGTGGAGTGAGAGGAAATTATTGGTCTATCAACAAAGAGTTCTTCTTCAGCCCACGACTGCAAATGATTTATAAACCAAATCCGAAAACCTCAATTTATACTTCCGTCGGATCCTTTAACCAATCGCCTTTCATTCGGGAAATGATCAATGAAAAAGGGCAATTAATCACCAATGTCAAATCTCAAAAATCCTTGCATTATATAGCTGGAGTGGATGTGATTATGAAAATAGTCAATAGACCATTCAAATTCACTACAGAAGCATATTATAAGCATATGTGGGATATTAATACCTACCAATATAATAATGTACTCATACGTTATGCTGCAAAAAATAATGTCATTGCTTATGCCCGAGGAATTGACTTTAGACTGCAGGGAGAGTTTGTCAAAGAGGCAGAAAGCTGGATCAATATCGGACTGCTAGACACCAAAGAGTTTAATGGAGCTAACGTATTTATGAAGTATCGCGATACCACAGGTAAAGAGGTTTATGACAAACGCTATGCCCAAGGCCGTATCACAGATTCTTTGTTAGAAACCCAAGGTTATATTCAGCGACCCAATAATCAATTTCTTATGGTCAATATTTTCTTCCAAGATTATATCCCACAGTTTCCAAGTTTCAAAGTCAATCTATCACTGACACTAGCTTCGGGATTACCTTTTGGTGTGCCGAATAGCGAAGTATATAGAAACAAATTTAACCTACTGGCCTACAAACGCATCGATATTGGTTTTGCCTTTCGCATCTACGATTCAGAAAAGAAAAACAAGCCAAAATCCATGATTAAAAATATTTGGGCAACCCTAGATGTATTTAATGCTGTGGATTTCTTCAATCAGGTTTCTATGAATTGGATTCAAGACTACACGGGCAATCAATTTGCTGTACCCAACTACTTGACAGGCAGAAGATTTAATGGAAGGATTATGGTGAAGTTTTAGGGATACAAAAAAAAGCGACCTCTCGACCGCTTTTTAGTGTTCAACATAAATTAGTATTTTGGAATTATACCCCTATAATTTCTAATTACAAAACTAGATGAGGTAGTCAAGAAAAACAAGGATGAATTTGTAAACGGTCGGTTTGGGTTTGTAAACGGTAAATTTTAGTTAATTTGCGTAAATATTTGAGCCTTAAATTGCGTTAATTTGTGTTAACTAAAGATAATCTCAATTTTTTGATCTAGCTAAAAACAAAAAAATGTATTGAACAATTAATCTTGAATTTAATCTAATCGAATACTATACCTTTGTAATAAATCATATATCATTTATGTTCGATTGGAGTTTTCAACTTGGATCATGCGCTATGAAGGCCTTTCCATTTTATCTTTACAGTTTCCATATATTTAATACTATGGAGTCTAGGCCAGCCGACTTCATGATCTGGATGGGCGATCACGTTTATATGCTCAAACCCTGGCAGTGGAACTCTAGAGAGGCTATGGTCAAAGCCTATGCAAAGCAGCGAGGAAATCCGAAACTAGATAGTTTTATGAAATCACGCCCGCAATATGCCATCTGGGATGATCATGACTATGGCCCCAACAATGCAGGAGCAGAGTTTTTCAATAAGGATACAGCCCTAAGTGTATTCAAGGAGATGTGGCCTAATCAGCCTCAAGCAGATAGCCATGCTGGAATTTATTTCACCTTTAGACACAAGGAGGCGCAATTTTTCATGCTCGATGTGCGCTATTTTAAAGTCCCAGATTCACAACTACTTGGTGAGAAACAGCTGCAATGGTTACTCGACGAACTAAAAAAATCTGATGCTAAGTTTAAGTTTATTGTCTCTGGCGTGCAGGTTTTATGCGATGGGGGTTATGAAAATTTTAGAAAATATCCAAGAGAATTTAATCAACTGATGACTTACCTTTCAGAGCATAAGATTGAGGGGGTTATGTTCACATCAGGGGATGTACACTACACAGAAGCCTCCTGTGTGGATAGGAAAGATGAGTATCCCCTTTACGATTTCACCTTATCGCCTTTGACTTCCTTTCCCATAAACTACTTTAGCCATAATTATAACCGAATAGAGGGAACTAAATTTAATGCGCATAATTTTGGGGAAATTACTTTTTCGGGAGAGGAATCCAACCGCTGCTGCGATATTAAAGCATTAAATATAAAAGGAGAAACCTTATGGTCATTTCGTGTGTTTGAAAATGATTTGAAGTACTGATTAGATTTTAGTCCCAATAGCTATCGGGAAGAAATTAGAATCTAGATTTGATTAACTTATAGAAAATATATGAACAAAGAAGTATTACCTGGTATTATAAAGCAATTTGAATATTATAAAATGCTTGGAGAAAAAACTTTTTCTCAACTCACCGATGAACAACTTTTTGAAAAATTCAACGAAGAGAGCAATAGCATTTCTACCATAGTAAAACATTTATGGGGAAATATGATGTCAAGATGGACAGATTTTCTAACTACAGATGGGGAGAAGGAATGGAGACAAAGAGATGCTGAATTTGAAAATGACATAGCAACTAGAAATGAGTTAATGAAGAAATGGGACGAAGGCTGGTCTTGCTTTTTGAGTGCTCTATGTACATTGACGGAAGATGATTTAGATAAAGAAATTTTTATACGAAATCAAGCGCATACGGTCTATGAAGCTATGCATCGACAGCTTGCACACTATTCATATCATATAGGTCAAATCGTTTTTATTGGCAAAATGTATAGTAATACTAATTGGAAATCATTGTCCATCCCTAAAGGAAATTCTAATGAATATAATACAAACAAGTTCTCCCAACCTAAACAAAGAACTCATTTTACTGATGAGTTTTTAGAAGATAAAAAATAATATGATCTCTAATTGCAAAAAATACTGGAGTGAAGTTTAATATTGACCATAGTTTTATCAAATCTCTTCCTGCAGATGTGGAGACTTCGTCTAAATCAAGACAAGTAGAAGGAGCCGCTTTCTCCTATACAAATCCTCTTATTCCAAGCTATCCAAATTTGATTCATTACTCTGATGAATTAGCTACTGAATGTGGTTTCAGCCAAAATGAAATGCAAAGCGAAGAGGCTTTAGAAATTTTCTCCGGTACCAAGGTTTATCCAAACACCCAACCATATTCCATGTGTTATGGAGGTCACCAATTCGGCCATTGGGCGGGGCAGTTAGGCGATGGCAGGGCTATTAATCTTTTTGAACATCTAAATGCTGGAAAAAGATATGCTTTTCAACTCAAGGGTGCAGGTCCTACACCCTATTCCAGGAAAGCCGACGGACTAGCTGTTCTCCGATCATCGATTCGAGAATATTTATGTAGTGAAGCTATGTATCATTTAGGCATACCCACGACTAGGGCATTATCTCTAGTGACAACTGGAGATTTAGTTTGGCGAGATATGATGTATGATGGACATCCTATTCAGGAAAAAGGAGCTATTGTTTGCCGTGTAGCTCCTAGTTTTATTAGATTTGGCAATTTTGAGCTATTCACCAGTAGAAAAGATTTACAAAATCTAAAACGACTCGCAGACTATACCATTCAATATTTCTATCCCCACATAACAGGTGATGAACCCAATAAATATTTAGCTTTATTTCAAGAAATCACCGATAGAACTTTGAACCTCATGCTCGATTGGCAGCGAGTAGGCTTTGTCCATGGGGTGATGAATACAGACAATATGTCTATTCTCGGCTTAACTATAGACTATGGTCCTTATGGTTGGTTAGAGGACTATAACCCAGATTGGACACCCAATACTACAGATGCTGAAGGGAAGCGATATCGATTTGGCAATCAACCAGACATCGCATTCTGGAATTTAATTCAACTGGCAAACGCTCTTTATCCTCTAATAGAAAATGTTCACGCCTTGGAAGAAATTTTGAACGGATATCAAGAAGAATGGGGGAAATTATACCCTCAGCTACTAGCCAATAAACTCGGTTTTAAAGAGAACAATCCTAGTATAGAAAATGCAATCACTGAACTGGAACCGCTGCTAAAAAAGGTCGAAACCGACTATACAATTTTCTATCGACAATTGGCTCATGTGGAAAAAGAAATGGAACCCATGGAAATTTTCGAACTGATTTCCCTTGCATTTTATCGCTCCGAAACTATCACCGAGAGTGATAAAAATAGTTGGCTACCATGGATTCAAAGCTATCTAAAACTCGTCAATCAAGATACGCGTAGAGATGCTGAGCGCAGAGAATATATGAATACAGTCAATCCTAAATATGTACTGCGAAATTATATGGCACAGCTAGCCATCGATGCTGCTGAAAAAGGAGACTACACATTAATAGATGAACTCTACCGACTCCTTAAAAAGCCTTATGAAGAGCAACCTGAGATGAAAAAATGGTACACCAAAAGACCCGATTGGGCGAGGGAAAAAGTGGGCTGCTCGATGTTGAGTTGTAGTTCTTAAAAAATCATTAGAGGTTTGCGTTTTATTATTTAGTTTTGTATTAAAATTTATATGGAAAATTGGCAAGACCGCATAGTAATTATTCCAGGATTGCGTTCTGGTAAACCATGTATTAAAGGAACTAGGATTTCAGTTAGCGATATATTAAGAATGTTATCTGCAGATATGAGCAAAGAAGATATTCTCGAAGAATACCCTCAACTCATTAAAGAAGATATATTAGCTTCAATTTCTTTTGCTAATAAAAAAGAAGAAGTTACCAAATATATCTTTGCTGAATGAAATTTTTACTAGACGAAAACATTTCTTGGCGTATGGTAAAACTACTAGAACAAGAAATCGGGAACTGTGTGCATGTGAGTGAAATTTTTGGGGATAATGCGCCCTTAGATATAAGTATATGGGATTATGCTAAATCCAACCATCTTACCATAATCACAATTGACAATGATTTTCGAGATCTTTCACAGTATCATATGTCCTTACCAAAAGTCATTCATTTAAAAGTCCACAATGAGCCTAATAAAAGAATAGCACAGAAAATTATTGATTCCAAAAATCTTATTGAAGATTTTATTCAAATGAGTATTTTCTCTTAGAAATAGTGTAAAGTAACGGCATTTTTTTATAAAAAAATTTGGGATACTTTATGTTAAGTTGTCGTTTTTGAAACTAATCGTCATTTTAAAAAAAAAATAAACCAATCACCATAAGAAACAGAAATTAGTTATTTTCTCTTCTTACGAATTACATCGAATATTTCTTTATTCGTATAAACATAATTGTTAACTTTTTCATTAAGTTCAATTTCCTCTAATATAGAAATCAATCCAAATTTTTTACGCCTACTTTCTATAGTGAGAATATCAATTATAGGATAAAACTCAAGAACATTATTTGAAGATTCTATGCAATTCGTACCATAAATTTGGGGCAAATTCCTTGCTATATTATATCTATCAATAATATAAGGATACTCAGATGAATCCAACTCTCCTTTTTCTAACAAATCATTTGCTAATTTCAAGTATTTCTTATCCGAGAAAGTATCAACATAATGAACGCAAATCAATTTCACCACCTTAGACCCGTACTTGGTAACCCTACTCAAAAAAGGCAGCCCTTTCGCACTCACCACTGAATCAAAAAGTTTTTGAGATTCTTTTACTTTAGCTAACCCACCTATACGATTTAGTAGATGTACGCGATTAAGCAATGCAATATATTCATAATCTATATTTGGATACTTTTTCTTAACGATAAAGTCGATTATTTTATGTATTATAGGCCAGTATTTTGACTTTCTCAAGGTATCTATATCCAAATCAAACAAATATGAATTCAAATTGTCCGCTGAGGCATACTTCAATGATTCTCTCAATAATATATCAGCACTATCTATTTTTTTAGCTAAAGAATAATCGCATGCTAAATTGAAATACTCAACAAATTTAAACTTATCAGGTTGTTGCGCTTTTAACTGATTTGAAAAATTGTTATTCAAAAGTAAAAGCGAATAGATAAATATATATCTTATTTTCATAGAATTAATCCGACATTTTATTTTTTACCAACGTCAGATTACAATTAAAATTGTTTTTTAATTTTCAGATAAAATCTAAACCCTACTCATCATTAGGCTCATCGTGCTCTCCTTCTAACATTTCCCCTTGATAATAATTATCGAGAATATTAAAAAGTTGCTTCGCCTGTGCATATACACAACGGTCTAGTCTATTCGATAAAATAATCACACAACTGTTATCTGATTCGCGTCTATGAAAAGCCGTTCTATAGCCATGCCACCAACCATTGTGATAGATGATTTTTTGATTATTCTGATCCTCTCTCAGTCGAAAACCTAAACCGTATTTCTTGGAAGAACGCGTATCAAATACATTATTGGTAAAGGCCATTTTTAAGGTCTCCTCTTTCAAAAGAATATCGGGATACAAAGCTCTATCAAATTTGTACATATCCTCTACGGTGCTATATGCACCCTTATCCCCAAAAACTCCATCAAACATATCATTACTCGCCATATTTCTTCCAGAAAAACCATAAGTTCTATTGCTCATTTCCCATATTTTTTCAGGATGCGCTACGAATGAATTGGACATTCCCAATGGATCAAAAATATTCGTTTTGACATATTGGGGGAAAGATACTCCAGTAATTTTCTCAACCAACAAGGCTAAAATTGCATAATTTGAATTATTATATCTGAACCTAGTTCCTGGAGTGAATGAAGGAGACAAATTAGCAGAAATCAAGCCATTTAAAGCATCTTCATTGGTTATATAGCCTGTAGAAGTTGAATATAAGGATGGACTCAGTTTGATATAATCTGGAATACCGCTTGTATGACTTAGAAGATTTCTGACCGTAACTGTGGAATAGGGAAAAGAAGGAAAATAAAGACTGACAAAATCATCTAGGCCTAATTTTTCATCTTCTATTAACTGCAACACTGCGACTCCAGTGATAGTCTTGGAAACAGAGGCTAATTGAAAAACAGAATTGGTATTTAAAGGTTCATTGAGGATAGGATTGGCTATTCCAAATGAATTTTTATATATAATTTGACCATGCTGAGCTACTAAAACGCAACCGTTAAAACGATTGTGACTAGATAGATTTCTAAATATACTGTCGATTTTAAACTCCTTATAGGCCAAATCAACTACTTGATTTTTAGCATTTTTTCTGCTATTTTCCTCTAGTCTCTGCTCTATCCAGAACTTCTTATTGGTTATACTATTCTTGGCTGTCTTGTGCAGTGAATGAAAACTGGTACTAGCCAAGCCTAAAACAATTACAATAAAAAGAAAGAGTAGTTTTTGCATGATGATTAGCAAAAGTAGCGCTTTTTCCACAGAATTCAGAGGTTTTTTCCACAAAGTACTGCCAATTGCATTCATTTCCCTACATAAATATTTTAAGCCAAAATTTAATAATAAAACGTACTTTTAGGACATAAATTGTAAAAATATGAACTCATATAAAGTTGTCATCATCGGTGCTGGCAATGTAGCATACCATCTTATTAGAAGTATCACATCGTCTGGAAATAAACTCGTGCAGATTTGTAATAGAACTTTAGGAAATATTCAACCATTTTCTCAAACCAATATTACAGGCAATTTGAACGCCATAAGACAAGATGCTGACATCTATATTATCTGCGTGAAAGATATAGCCATAGCGGATATAGCTAGCAAAATAAATCTTGGAAACAAACTCATAGTTCATACATCCGGCAATCGAAGTATGGATCTATTAAAGGACTGTAGCACCAATTATGGAGTATTTTATCCCATTCAGTCGTTCACAAAAAATATACCTATTAACTTCAAGAAAGTGCCCCTTATCTTAGAGGCCAGTAACGATGAGGCTCAGGAAATGCTAGTAGACTTTTCTCGCACGATCTCCAACCAAGTCATATTGATGAATGAGCTAGATAGACAAAAACTGAATGTTGCGGGTGTTTTTGTCAATAATTTCACCAACTACATCTACTCTCTGGCACATGATTATTTAAGTAAAGAAGGAATTGATTTTAATATTGTACAGCCTTTGATACAGAATACGGTAGACAAACTCGTTTTAGGAAATCCTCAAGATATGCAGACAGGTCCTGCGGTTAGAAATGATCTTGATACCATTCAAGCCCATACAAAACTTTTAGAAAACTACCCTCAGCTAAAGGAAATATACCAAGAGGTTACGCAAAGCATCATTAACTATTACAAAAAATCCTAGTGCTTGATTTTTTAAAAGCTATCAGACCCGCCAATGTGCTGATGGTAGCCTTGGCCCAAACTCTGTTATTAAATAAATATCAGTCATTTTCTTTAAAAAATTTACTCCTCTTAATCTTGACTAGTCTGTGGGTCATATGGGGTAATTTGGATAATGATATTCAAGATTTCGAACTCGATGCAAAATTTAAAGGCAAGAAATCGAACAAAATAATCATATGGTTAGGACAGAAGTCACGAATTTTACTAATAGAGCGTCTCCTCCTATTTATAAGTCTCATAGTTGGGATGCTAATCAGTTCAAAAACGATTCTTGTATTCATATTTTCATGGACTGGTCTGAAATTCTATAATTTATATTTCAAGAAAATGCCTTTGATTGGCAATCTTGTTATAGCCTCGCTTTGCGCATTATCACTTCATATTTTCGACCTAGGCATAGCATATAATATTTCGATATTAACCTGTCTTATTTTTGCCGCTACATTACTTCGCGAACTGATTAAAGACAAAGAAGATGAAAAAGCGGATAAAGCTTTTGGTTTTAGAACCTTTGCTATCCTATGCCCTACTGTCAGTTTCAAAATCATACTCTATTTTTTAGGCATTCTTCTATCCGCTCTAGCCTACCATTTTATGTCATCTGTAGTCAGTGCATTAGTCGTTTTTCTATTACTTCAAATAGGGCAATTCTACTATGTTTATATTGAAAATTGGAAGCAAGCGAGCCTTATGATTAAACTACAAATTCTATCGGGGGTATTGATGATAGGATTTACTTGACGAGCTGGTCAGCTTTGATTATAAAGTATCCATTCAAATTAGCGATATAATATTGATCATTGTGTTTCTGTATCTTCTCGATTCGAACCATATCTATAATAGCTCTATCCTTTTTATCTAATAGAAAACTTTTGCCATCAGCATTGACAGCAGCGGTAATCAAATCGTCTTGATAATAAATTTTATAAATATCTCTTCTGGGAATATTTTTTACTAATTGAAATTGAGAGTTAACAACATCGATACTTTTATCCAACCTTTCCAAATACTTCAAACTATTACCTTTATGCTGCTTAATCCAAGCAGAATCAGAATAAACATAAAAATCATTTAATAACAAATTCCGGTACTCAGGATCTTCTTTTTTACTTCTTGAAAATTTTCCAAGAAAATTCAAATTTGTGTCTAATGCAAAAAAACCATTTCTAAATAAGACGAAAAAAGTATCTCGGAAAAAATCAGTTTTGATATGGAAATTTCCTAAATCCTTATACAGTAATTCAAAATTGTCGGTCAAATGAATACTTTTCTCTGTCTCTAAATTGCTATTATTAATAAGTGCATAATTTAGTGATACAATTGGGTTGAAATTATTATCTTTGCCTCATGAATAAAATTAGAGGTACAAAAGATAGTCAGGAGACTAAGCGAAAGCTAGTAGTTTCTTATCTCAAGAAGAAGAAAGG
>JAJTHM010000019.1 GCA_021297855.1 Sphingobacteriales bacterium
ACTTGCATGTATTAGGCCTCCCGCTAGCGTTCATCCTGAGCCAGAATCAAACTCTCCATAGTGAATTTTCTTCTGAACTTCTCTTAAGATTCTGACAGTATCGTCAGAAAATCGAAATTGTTGTTCTATTTGTTTGTCTTCTCTACATAAATATAGAGAGACGTTTTTTACGCTCTGTTTATCCCGATAAAAATCGGGAGTACTGTTTTGCTCTATATAAATAAAGCAATCCTTACCTTTTTTTCCTTCTATACCTAAATGTCAATGAACACGTTTGACCCGACTTCTACCTCGGGATTTTTTCTCCTCAATGTGCCTGTCTTAAAGACTTACACCTCAATTCAAAACCCTCTCCGTTTCCGAATGGGAGTGCAAAGATAAACATATTTATTTTTTATATACAAGCTTTTTTTTGAATATTGGATGAATTGGTCAACAAATGGCAGTTTGTCAGCATTTTACAGCTTGAAAAAAATCTTATTTGAAGACCTAACGGTCTTTTAACTTCGCTTATTTTAGTTTCTAGATTAAGTTCACTAATTTTGCGAAGAAATTTTGATGATATAGTGAATGAGTTAAAGATAAATTATATTGAGGATACCTTGCCAAAGGTGAATAGAGAGCTGAGCTGGCTGGCTTTTAATGAACGCGTATTATTTGAGGCTCTAGATAGTAATGTCCCTGTTTTAGAAAGGCTGCGATTTCTAGGAATATATTCGAACAATTTAGATGAATTCTTTCGAGTTAGAGTTGGCACCCTGCATAGGCTTATGCTAGAGTCGAATGAGGCCAAGCTGAACTATAGTCCAAAAAAAGTATTATCGCAAATTTACTTGAAACTTAGAGAAGATGAAAAAATCTTCGCAACTGCCTTTAATGACATAAAGGCTGAAATGAAGAGTCAAGGTATTCAAATACTATCTGAGCACGAATTAAATGAAAAACAACTATCATGGTGCAGAGATTACTTCAAAAAGAATATTCGAAAAGGCATAGCCCCGCTTATTTTAAAGGATAGTCAAAGCTTTCCAACACTACGGGACCAGTCCATTTATCTAGCGATCAAACTGACGCTGCAAACTGGAAAAAAGGTTTATTCGCTCATAGAAATACCGACTGATTTTTTTTCTAGATTTATAGAACTGCCTGCCCCGAAAAAAGGAGAACATAGAGTCATACTTTTAGAGGATATGATACGGATCAACTTAGATGAAATATATAAGGTCTTTAATTGTAAGGAAGCGTCTGCCTATACCATAAAACTGACGAGAGATGCTGAACTGGACCTAGATAGCGATTTCTCCAAGTCAGACTTGGGGTACTTATCAAAATCTCTCATGCAAAGAAAGAAAGGCCAGCCCGTTCGATTCATAGCCGACAAAACTATTGCGGAGGATTTATTGGCTTTTCTATTGAAAAAAATAAAAATATCGAAGAGCAATTTGGTCCTTAGTGGCCGTTACCACAATTTCAAGGACTTTATGCAGTTCCCTGAATTTGGTTTGCGGCAGCTGAGATATCCAAAGATCGAGAGCCTACCCAATATAAAACTAGAGGGCCAGAGAAGTCTTCTTGAAGTCATTGAGAAGCAAGATGTCATGCTATTTTACCCTTACAATTCTTTTTCCTACTTACTCGATTTTTTGAGAGATGCCTCGATCGATCCTTTTGTGGAAGAAATAAAAATGACCTTGTATAGGTTGTCTTCCAAATCTCAGATCGTTAATATTTTGACCAATGCAGTGAAAAATGGAAAAAAAGTGACCGTCATTATGGAAATCACCGCCCGTTTTGATGAAGCCAATAATATCTACTGGGCCAATCAAATGACTGAAGAGGGCATTCATGTCATATTTGGGCATCCTCAACTGAAGGTTCATTCCAAGCTGGTCTATATCGTAAAAAAAATAGGTCGAATAAGAAAGGAATATTGCAATATATCTACAGGTAATTTCAATGAAGTGACGGCGGACATATACAGTGATTTAAGTTTATTCACGACCAATAAAAATCTAACGTTTGAGGTGGGAAAAGTTTTCAACTATTTAGAATTTTCTAAACCTCATAAATTTAAGCACCTATTAGTATCTCCATTTACTATGCGTTCTCAAATTCTTAGTAAAATCAATAGAGAAAGGACTCATGCTATAAATGGAAAGAAGGCGGAAATTATAATTAAAATGAATAGTCTCGTAGATGACGAAATCATCGATGCCCTGTATGAAGCGGAAAAAGTAGGAGTGAATGTCCAAATTATTGTTAGAGGCATTTGCTGTGTAGCGCTCGATATTCCAAAAAATAAACAGTTATATGTTATTAGTATCGTCGATAAATTTTTAGAACATGCGCGTGTGCTATACTTCTATAATGATGGCGACGAGGAATGCTATATAAGTTCCGCCGATTTGATGGTAAGAAACCTAGATTATCGAATAGAAGTGGCTGCGCCGCTGCTGGATCCTATCATATTGCAAAAAGTAAAACATTTTCTAAATATTCAGCTCAGTGATAATGTCAAGGGACGAGTGCATAATGACAACATGAGCAATGCCCGAAATACCCTACAAAAACAGAAAAAGAAAGTGAGAAGCCAAATAGAAATATACAACTGGCTAGAGCAGGACTATCTAACAAAAAAGGCAGGTAAATAAAAACCTGCCTTTTGTATAATTTTGATTCAAAATAAGTTTAGATGTGTTTGTTGATCAAGTCAACTAAAGCGGCCTTAGGCGCAGCTCCCACCTGCTTATCTACTACTTCGCCATTTTTTATGAATAGTATAGTTGGAATATTGCGAACGCCAAACTGAACTGCTAAATCGCCTTGTTCTTCTACATTCACTTTGCCAATGGTTGCTCTACCGGCGAACTCTTCACTCAATTCATCAATAACAGGTCCTATCATTTTACAAGGACCACACCACTCCGCCCAAAAATCTGCAACGACTAATTCATCTTTTTTACCGGTTAATTCTTTGAAATTCTCTGTTGTAATTGCTACTGCCATTTTTTATTTATTTAAAATTATTATCTATCGTCTTTAGGTATTACGAATGTCCAAACAACATAAAAATAGTAAAGATAGTTTCTTAAATATGCTTAAAGTGAAGGACAACCTGTGCGCTTGGAGCTTCGACCGAAACATCCATAGAAGTTCACAGACAGCTCTGGAGAACTCACCCCGCTTAGGTTCTGAGATACCCCACCTATATGCAGATCGTAGCTGAAAGCAATAGACATTCTGCCCACATCCAATCTAGCTGAAGGTACAATAGCATCATTACTTTTATACCAAAATCCCAGATAGCCAATAATAGGATTCCTTGTTTCATGTCCTGAAACCAATGTCGTGCCAAAATACCCTCCCACATTATAATTTGTGTGCTGCTGATACTGAACATACACAGTCGGTAGAATAAAAAATCCACCTCGATACAGATTAGCTCCAGCATGAAAATTAACCCGCATAGGGAGTTTATATTCATTATTTGTAAAGGAGATATTGGGACTCAATAGATGCATAATCGATGCGCCACCGTATAGATTGGTGTTTTCATTTGGATTAAGGGTTATCAAAGCCCCGAAATTGACCTCAGGATAGAATATAGAGTTGGAGTTAAAACTTTCACCGGATGTCATATTTGGGATTGGTCTACCGAAAGCATCCAACTCACTAGCGAATGTATATCTTCCAATATTAGCCCCTCTATTTCCAAGTCCAAGACCCATGCCAAACGAAAGGAAATTTTGCCCTTCCATCCCAAATCGAGCATGATAGGCCAGATTGGCCATTACGCTAAAATTGGTAAATGCTCCTACACCCGCCTGATCATAGGATGCCATTAAACCCAAACCCCAAAGATTGAGTTGTTCGTTATACACATTATTTAAATTGAAATCACCGGCTATGGTGCCTGATTTATATGAGTTTACATTCTGTACCCCAGTCCATTGGCTGCGGCCGATGGCTGACACTCGATAATTACAAGCGTTATTTCCAGCAAAGGCTGGATTAACCGCCAAAGGCATGGCATTGAATTGAGAATATATCAAGTCTTGGCTCATTAGAGGAATAGCGCAAAGAGACCCAATTAATACAATAAAACTTAATTTGAATTTATTCATGATCTAGACTATCTTAGTACGGTAATTTCTCCTTGAAAGTTTAATACTTCATCATTTTTACATACAGCTGATATGTTGTAAATATATAATCCCAGAGGCACATCTTCGCCGTTATTGTTGATTTTGCCATTCCAATAGTATTGTTTATCATCCGCTGGTACGTTGGTCACATTAAACACTTTATTACCCCAGCGATTATACACATTGAACGATAAAATGGTCTTTAAGGCAAAAGACTTGATATAGAATTCATCATTCAGGGCATCTCCATTCGGAGAAAACGCCGTTGGAATTTTTAAAGAATCTACCTGACAATCTGTATTGACAAAAATGGTTGCAGAGTCTTCTTGAGAGCAGACATAGTTATTTAAGCTATAAAAAAGCTTCACTCTATAAGTAGTGGTTAGCTTAGGTGCTGCGCCGGTAGAGTCAAATTTTGGTCTAGACAAGCTAGAATCTGGTGTCCAAAAAAGGCTATCTAATATACCATTCGTTTTTAGTTTCATACTGCTGACTGCACCTCTCAGTATATACTGAGGCTCGGTGGTTACCTTGGTCTCCAAAGGCTGTACAACACTTATTTTTATATCTTTACTTGTTGGCGGACATTGTGGTGTTTTGCCATATACTTTATACGTTATTGTATTTCTTGGAGTAAATAAAACGATAGAGTCTCCGCTTATCTTATTTCCCCACTGAAAATTTCCATACCATATGGTATCAGAACCTCGAGTGGTATATTGAACGCTCTCTCCAAAACAGATAGTAGTATCTGTACGAGGGGTGATCACGAGCGTAGGAGTCGTGTCTACCTGACTAATAAATACATCTGAGGTATCTTTACATCCATACTTATTTGCTCCAATCAGATATACGAAAGCCTGCTTTGCATAAAATGGGTGTGTATGCGTAGCATTTTCAAATAGTTTGCCCGTGCCATTTATCTGTTTAAATGAAGGTAGTATAAATGAATCTTGCCCCAGACTTCCTTTTATGAATAAACTATCAATAAAATCCCACTCCCAAACCCAAGTAGAATCCCTACCATCTGTTCTATTTTCATACAAAACCAACGAATCCTTGCAGCGGGGCTGAATAGGAATAAATTTAACTTCTGGTTGTTTAATTATTGTGAGTTGCAGACTTGCGCTGCTTACACAGTTTTTATTGTCTCTCACAGTATAGGTGGCATTATATACCCCCATAGCTCCATAAGCATATAATAGGTTATTATTAACGGAGCCAAAAAGCACAGAATCTGTGCCGTCGCCAAACTTTACGTTCCAATTCGTTAAAAAAGCCCCGTTGGCAGGATCGAATCGAGAATATGTTTCAAATCTTAAAGTGACGCCAGGACAGGTAATATTTCTATTGACCTTAAATGAATCGATAATGGGAAGTGCCCAAATTCTAATGACTCTAGTAAATGAGGCCGTTGTAGCATCGTCATATACGACTGTCATTGATACAGTAGATTGATTGCCTGCAATGGTATTGGCGAAAGCAAAGTAAACGCTGTCCTCAACTGTGGTATCCTTATTTACCCCATCAAAGTCCCAGTATCTGGTCTGAACAGTTTTTCCTCCAGGAACGCTATGCACGTCTTTAAACATCACCGTTGTATTGCCGCATACATTCGTGTCTGCTATGAATATTTGCGCAGACCATTGTTGAAAGGTTAAAGCAAATAGGGATAAAACGAGTAATCTAAACATCTTCATTCTGTTATCATTCAAATATTAAAAGTTTTTCAAGTTTGGACATTCTGCTCTAGATTTGAAGACCTTTTCTATGAATCCTATATATCCTAAGCTCAGTTCTAGAGCACCAAATCCACCCGTAGCAGAAGATAGCTCTGTCAGTGCATGATCGTAACTCAGGCCAACTTGTATGCCTCTATTCTCATATCTAAACATACCGATTAAGGCATCAAATCCTTCGTTGCCCAATCTGCCATAGACTCCGATTTGGAAGTTGGCTTTATTATCGTAATATTCGCGCATGAGTAACTGGGCTGCAGTACCAAAATTTATTTGCTTATGAGGACCCTGCATAGCTGTTAGAAAAGTGGGGATCATGTATACGGCCTCATTCACCTTTAACCTAGCTGAAGAGTAAATGGTAATGCGTTTTTCATTTTGAACATTACTATTATAAATGGAGATTTTATCCGAGATAATATGATCTACTGCTCCACCGAGAAAGACATTTGCAAAACTTGGAAAAACGATTTGATAGTTTAATCCAAGGCCAAGATTTGGAACAAATAAATTAGCATGTTGAAATGCAACTGGCTCTTCTGGAAAAATTAAGTCTTTATTTACTTGTCTGTAATCCATCCCGAAATTGGCTCCTATCGATAGATAGTGCTTGGTATCACCGTAGCCCAATCGTTTGTGATAGGCAAGATTTAATCTACCAGTATTATTTGCTAGTCTCCCATACAAATCATCGCGATAGATACTTATCCCTGCACCGACATAGTCTTTCTCACCTTCATGATCACCAAATTTTAATTCTCCATTGACTCCATAGGTGTTAACCCCAGAGCTTATGCTAGTCCATTGGGTTCGATAATGAGCATTAATGCGATAACTACCGTCAAAAAAGCCTGTCATTGCAGGATTTAAATAGGGCTGTGATGCAAAGTATTGGGAGAAAATTGCATCCTGTGATTGCAGTCCTATGGTCGAAATTATACAGATGAAAACTAAACTAAACTTCTTCATACAATTATCTTTCTAATAAAATTGTGCCTTTTTTTATTTGCAATTCCAATGGTTTTTGAATAGTGCTATATTTCATCAAAAAGGTATAAATACCATTCATCACAGGCTGACCTTTTGCATCATTACCGTCCCATTCAAATGTTTCTTCATATGAATTAAAAATCATATTACCCCAGCGATCATATACCTTGAATTCAAACGAACTGAATAGCTTCACAGAGCCCCCATTATTATCTAAATCCTTTAGTTTGTATTTTGAATTTTTAAGCGCCCCAGGAGTAAATATATTTGGGATGTTCTCTTCCTTCAGCGCATCTTCTTTTTCAATAACCTTAATCGTAATATTAGCCTTCGTTTCACATTTTGGTCCATACTTGGCTACGACAAAATAGGTCGTATTTTCTGTTACATTATTAGATCGAATGCCTGCGTCATTGTTAGAAAGTATATCATACTTCTTTTCTGGAATAGAAGTCCATACAATGTCATATAAATTAGCCGGGCTATCAATGATGAGCATTTGCGGTGTCAATTTAATAACCTCTTTATATTCTGGGACAATAGTGATGATCTTCTCAGGATAAGGGTGAATAGTCCAGCGCGCTGTGTCTTGACATCCTGCCCTGTCTGTGACGACACACTCGTAGTCACCGGCTACTATTGCTGATCCCTCTACGACTTTGGTTGTTTGACCTTGATTCCAATTATAATTTACATTGACACTATCTCCCAGCGTCACGAACACTTCCATTTTCCCAAAACCGACATTTGGACAGATTGTATCAGTCCCCTTAATAATCGCTTTCGGCTTAGGATTTTGCTTTATCTCGATATCCTTGATCTCTAATGGATAGCATTTTAAAGAATCTGTTACTATTAGAGTATATTTGCCTGCGGGCAGCGAATCTATGAAATTAAGTGTATCTTCGACAGGTCTATTGAGCCACTTATATCTTATATCCTTGTCCCAAAAAGCGGAGTTATAATGTCTCGCTTGGATAATAACTGTGATCTTCCCATTTGGGCTGTCACAACTGGTAGGAAGAATAATCGTATCGATAGCTAACATTTTGCCTAGAAGTTCTGTCACTTCCATATCGTCTCTTTCAAATCGACAATTGGCGTTATCGGTTATAGTGACAGCATACTTGCCCTTCATGGCTGGTTTAACAATGGAGTCATTGTTCGTAAAAGGAGTTCCATCCTTTCTCCATTGGTAGGTGATAGGGTAAGAAGCATTTTTGATAGTCAATGCTAAACGACCATTTGTAGAGGTATCACAACGTGGACTGTCTATGTAATGTGTAGCCGAAAGAGCATTTACAGCAGGATCTAGCACTATATCCACTAGAGAATCCTGACAGCCAGAGCTATTATCCTTTACCACCACCTTGTAGGTCCCCGGCACTAAAGAGTTTAGGTTGGCTATATTGCCATTGATACTAACCAGGAAACTGCCATCGCGATAGACTTTGTAATTGGCTCCTGAAGTCGGAGGAGGGGTCAAGGAAAATGATAAAAGGCCATTACTTCCGCATGTAGGCTGAATAACTGTTTTGTTGATCACGTATGCACAGGCATGTATTTTCGACGATACTGGGCATAAAAGCAATAAGGCAACAATTCGAATCAAAAATTTTCTCATTATTGATTAATTTCTTTTGTTTATTAATATTTTGCGATAGTCATATAAGAATTTCCATAGAATCAAATCTTACTAAACCTCATATTCCAACGACCAAAGATACAAATTATTTTAAAAAATTAAGTGATTAATAATAAAACTATTCCTTATTTAAATTAAAATACCCCCGCTATATTTCAAAAAACTACCCATGGTAGGAAATAAATCAATGTCATAACTACCGAATAAATCCTTGAAATCTATTCATTTTGTCATAATTAAAGACAATATTTCGCCATTTTGTCATTGGCATATCAATTGCTACAGATAGTTTAAAATAAAATACAACAAAATGGGAAAAATAATAGGAATAGACTTAGGTACTACCAATTCATGCGTTTCAGTCATTGAGGGGAACGAGCCGGTAGTCATAGCGAACGATGAGGGTAGAAGAACGACTCCTTCCATCGTAGCATTTTTAGAAAATGGGGAAAGGAAAGTGGGAGACCCCGCCAAGCGTCAAGCGATCACCAATCCAACTAAAACCCTACACAGCGTCAAGCGATTTATAGGAAGAAGGTTCAGTGAGCAAGAAAAAGACGCGGCTAAAATGCCATATAAGGTAGTCAAAGGAGACAATGATTCTATCAAAATAGATATAGATGGCAGAATGTATTCACCTCAAGAAATCGCGGCCATGGTTCTTCAAAAAATGAAAAAATCAGCCGAAGATTTTCTAGGAACAGAGGTGACAGAAGCGGTCATAACAGTGCCTGCGTATTTTAATGACTCTCAGCGTCAAGCTACGAAAGAGGCAGGAGAAATAGCGGGTCTTAAAGTGATGCGTATAGTTAATGAGCCCACTGCTGCGGCCTTGGCCTATGGCTTGGAGAAAAAAGACAAAGATATGCGAATCGCGGTCTTCGATTTAGGGGGTGGTACATTTGATGTTTCCATTTTAGATCTAGGAGGCGGGGTATTTGAAGTGAAGTCTACCAATGGGGATACAAGCCTAGGTGGTGATGATTTTGACCAAGTAATCATAGACTGGCTGGCGAATGAGTTCAAATCATCAGACAATATAGATTTACGAAAAGATCCAATGGCGCTTCAGAGATTAAAAGAAGCTGCTGAAAAAACAAAGATTGAATTATCTAGTTCTAGTGAAGCGGAAATTAATCTTCCTTACATCACGGCCATCGATGGTGTGCCAAGGCACTTGGTTAAAAAATTATCCAGAGCTAAATTTGAACAGCTAGCAGATACTCTTTTTCAAAGAACATTGGAGCCTTGTAAACAGGCACTAAAGGATGCCAATATGAGCACAAGCGACATTGATGAGGTTATCTTAGTAGGAGGTTCTACCCGTATACCAAAAGTAGCGGAAATGGTTGAGCAATTCTTTGGCAAAAAACCTTCAAAAGGAGTGAATCCTGACGAGGTGGTAGCTATGGGTGCCGCTATCCAAGGAGGTATTATCAGTGGCGATGTCACAGATGATATCGTACTAGTCGATGTCACACCTCTATCATTAGGTATCGAGACAATGGGTTCTGTGATGACTAGAATCATCGATTCCAACACGACCATCCCTACCAAGAAATCTCAAGTATTCACCACTGCTGCCGATAACCAACCTTCTGTAGAGATTCATATTCTTCAAGGCGAGAGAACCAAAGCTGCAGACAATAGAACATTGGGCAAATTTCACTTGGATTCCATTCCTCCTGCTCAAAGAGGCACTCCGCAAATAGAAGTTACATTTGACATAGATGCCAATGGCATAGTGAAAGTGTCTGCAAAAGATAAAGGAACAGGAAAAGAACAGTCTATAAGAATTGAGGCATCGACATCACTTTCAAAAGATGATATAGAAAAAATGAAGGCAGAAGCAAAAGCGAACGAAGAAAACGATAAGAAAGAAAGAGAGCGAATAGAAATGATGAATGCAGCCGACAGCTTAGTTTTCCAGACGGAGAAGCAATTGACTGAATTTGGAGATAAGATATCTGCAGATAAAAAAGCAACCATTGAGTCTGCAAAAGATGCTCTAAAATCAGCGGTAGATCAGAAAATCTATGATGGTATCGAAGGCTTGACAAAAGCACTAAATGATGCATGGGCTGCTGCGAGTGAAGATATGCAAAAAGCACAGCAAGCACAAGGTGGTTCGGAACAAGCAAATGCGGGAAATAATCAACAAGATGGAAACTCTTCTGGTGATGCAGAAGATGTAGAATTTGAAGAAGTGAAGTAATAAATATTTTCCAATATTATAAAAAGCGAATATCATTCATGGTATTCGCTTTTTTTATTCCCTATAACTTGGTGAGCAAATACTCTAAATCATCCTCCGTGAAATCTAAATGCGTGACCATTCTTATCAATTGATGCCCAAAAGGAATACATCTGATTCCATCTAAAACCAATTTGTCTACATACTCTTTTGCAGTTAAATAATCATTAACTTCGAAAATCACAATATTTGTCTCAACAGGATAAACTGATTTTACATCTTTAGATCTTGAAAGAAACTCGCCAATTCGTTTGGCTCTCATATGATCCTCCTTTAATCGCTGAATATTGTTCTCCAATGCATAAATACCTGCTGCCGCAAGAAACCCAGCTTGACGCCATCCGCCTCCCATCAATTTTCTAAAGCGCCTTGCTTTCTGAATAAAGTCATTATTGCCTAGCAATAAAGAACCTACGGGACATCCCAAACCTTTGGATAGACATATAGAAATCGAATCAAAAACTTGACCATAATCTTTTGGAGTTTCCTTAGTCTCTACCAATGCATTGAATAGACGCGCACCGTCAAGATGAAGGATTAGATTTTTCTCTTCACAAACGGATTTAATTTTTAAAATTTCGTTGAAATCATAGATACTTCCGCCGCCTCGATTAGCCGTGTTTTCAAGTGATACCAATTTGGAAATAGGCTGGTGAATATCATTCGGATTATTAATGGAATTTCGAACTTGTTCCGCAGTGATTTTTCCTTGATGACCATGTATTGGTTTGACAGAAGAAAATGCATTGACTGCAATGCCTCCACCTTCATAGATATAGACATGCGACTGTGCATCACAAATAACTTCAGAACCAGGTGAGCAGTGAGTTCGTATCGCCAATTGATTGGTCATCGTCCCCGAGGGACAAAAAATAGCTGCTTCCATTCCAAAAAGTTCTGATGCTTTTTTCTCCAACGAATTGACTACTTCATCTTCTCCGAAAACATCGTCTCCAACTTTAGCTGAGAACATAGCCTCTAGCATTACATGGGTCGGTTTTGTGAAGGTGTCAGAGCGGAGTTCTATATTTCTTCTCACATTAAATAATTGGAATTAAAAATAAAATAAATCCACAAAAGAAAACAAAGGTAAGCAAATGCAATATCCAATGATTTCTTCTTAAATAAACAAATTGAAGTATAAATCGTATTAACCAAAAAACTGAATTCATTAAAAGTACTGCATGCCCCAGCTTAGTATTTAAAAGATCTTGACCAAAACTTAGACAGATTATTCCCATACAGATGAAATAAAAAATGCCAAGGACATTAAAAATCTGAATAATTGCTCTATTTGCGAAAAACAACTGTTTTAGATCGTTTTCCCATTTGAAAAGTTTCCAAAATCCTAAATGAAAAATTGCAAAAGCGAAATTATAAATTGCTCCTACTACAATCAAACTGCTATTTTCAATCATAAGTTGTATATTAAAATAAGCGCAATCAAAGCTGGAACCGCTTGAACATAAAAAATACGCTTGCTGGCTGTGAATCCTCCATAAATGCCCGCGATAACTATACAGGTCAGGAAGAAAATAGAGATGTAAAATTTCCATTCTATGTTATCAATAAAAAAAGTCCAAATCAAGCCTGCTGCGAGAAATCCATTGTACAATCCTTGATTAGCTGCTAAAACTTTAGTAGGGGTAAATAGTTCTGGAGCTAGACTTTTAAACGTCTTCTTCCCCACCGTTTCCCAAGCAAACATCTCCATCCATAAAAAATACAAATGTTCAATCGCAATTATACAGATCAATATATTGGAGATTAAAATCATAATTCAAATCTACAATTTATTTTCAAAGTACATCTTTTTTATACCCAGTAGATTTTGCTTCAAATCCAACAGAGAGATAAAATTTATGTGCAGAATCAAGCTCCTCTCGATTCCAAAATTCACGCGACTGATTCTAGATCGGTGGTAATGTAGTCACGAGGAATATCGCTAGAATTTATCATAAATATCTAGGCTAAATAATCTCGAACGGCCTTTTGAATTCCTGATTTTACCGTTTCCCATGTTTGACCATTCAATGAAACGGGGTCTTCAGATTCATCTGCATCTACAAAGTAAGTGAGGGCATAGGGAATAGAAATAGGAATACTATTGTTAACATACTTTTTCTTGTATGAAATTATAAAATCTTCAACAGAATAGTAGTTCAATAATTCAATAATATCATAAAAATCCTTTTTGACACCTCTTTTAAGAATTGCTAGAGATTTCATAGCCATGATATCTTGGTCTCCAAACATTCTAATGCCATCTACAACAATAGTTTCAGATATTTTATTAAAAAAATGGTGTCTCACTAAATCAATTTTTACATTATCAATAAATCCAAAAACACCGATTGGATTTGAATTGTTTTTATAACTAAAAGTTTGAAAATTTCGCTCTAAGATTTCTATAATCTGATCATTTTCAAATTCTACTGTACTAAATAAATCTATATCGACAGAGATTCGGTGACCGTATCGTAAAGATAAATTTGTACCACCGACTAAATAAAAGTTCTCCAGTTCTTTAATTTGGAAAATATTTTTTAATATGTCCAGTGTTCCTTCTGCGACTGTGCTTGTATATAACATCTAAACTCTGTAATTTTTTTATCAATAATTGCAGCAGCGAAGTAAATAGTATTTAAAGGCAACCACTTAGCTGACAATAGCACTTCACTTACTTTTTCATCACCATAATATCTTCTACAATTGCGAATATCTTCCACATCGCCACGCTCAAAAACTCGCTCAATGACAAATCTTGCTTTTGCATCGTAGTCAATCGCTTCAAAATTGACATCCCAGAATATGCGTTTTTGGAAGATGGGCTTGGGTTTCATTTTATTCGAAATTATAAACCAATTTAATACTTATTATACTTCGTAAAATCATTGTGCTCCACTTTATTCAAATCTTCAGCAGTCAAAGTTTTGAAATAATCGAAGGTGATTTTTAGGCCTTCTGCACGATCTACTTTAGGTTCCCATCCTAATATTTCTCGTGCTTTGTCTATATTCGGCTGGCGCTGCATAGGGTCGTCTTGAGGAAGTGGTTGATAGATGATTCCTGATTTAGCATCTGTCAGTTTGGTGATTTCTTCAGCAAATTGCTTAATGGTGATTTCATTTGGATTTCCAATATTGACAGGATAGGCATAGTCACTCATAAGCAATCTATAAATACCTTCAATCAAATCTGAAACATAACAAAATGAGCGCGTCTGGCTACCATCACCAAAAATAGTCATAGGCTCTCCCCGCAGTGCTTGCCCAATAAATGCTGGCAAGACACGTCCATCATTCAATCGCATTCGAGGTCCATAAGTATTGAATATTCGGACGATTCGAGTTTCTAAACCATGAAACCGATGATAAGCCATAGTAATCGCTTCTTGAAATCGCTTGGCCTCATCATATACACCGCGTGGACCGATAGGATTTACATTTCCCCAATAGTCCTCCGTCTGTGGGTGAACCAATGGGTCGCCATATACTTCGGAAGTCGAAGCAATGAGCATTCTTGCATTTTTAGCCTTGGCTAAACCTAGTAAATTATGCGTACCTAAGGAACCTACCTTCAAGGTTTGAATCGGAATTTTTAAATAATCAATCGGACTAGCTGGCGAGGCAAAGTGCAAGATATAATCTAGGTCTCCCGGAACATACACGTAGTTGCTCACATCGTGATGATAGAATGTAAAATCAGGATGACCCATTAGATGATCAATATTTTTCATATTGCCTGTAATAAGGTTATCCATTCCTAATACGCTAAACTCTTTCGCTATAAAGTAGTCGCAAAGATGCGAACCAAGAAATCCTGCTGCACCTGTTATTAAAACTGTTTTATTTGCCATTAATATTCAATTAAAATTTCGAATTACCTATAGTTTGCACCTAATTACTTGAGTTTCCCTTTGACTAAATATTGAGATCTAACCATTTCTACTCTATCTTTCCGCCTTAATCACTTGTCGACCAATGCTAAAGTAGTCGAATCCTGAGGATTTCATATCGGCATGGTCAAATACATTTCTGCCGTCAAAAATAGTTCGTCCATGCATCATCGATTTCATTTTGTCAAAATCAGGAGTTCTAAAAACAGGCCACTCAGTTACTATGACTAAAACATCTGCTTCATCTAATGCATCATACATATTCTCAGCATATTGAATCTTGTCTCCAATTTTTCTTTTTACATTGGCCATCCCTTCAGGATCATAGGCTGTAACAGATGCTCCCGCTTCAATTAATTTATCAATAACATAGAGTGCTGGAGCTTCTCGTATATCGTCTGTATTTGGCTTGAAGGATAATCCCCAAAGGGCTACTCTTTTTCCCTTTACTTCTTTATTTGTCAGAATTGTTCTGATAAACTTTTCTTTCTGCAATGCATTAACATCAATCACTGCATTAAGAATCTTAAAATCAAACTGATTTATAGACGAAATGTGCTGGAGTGCTTTGACGTCTTTGGGAAAACAGGAACCGCCATAACCGAGGCCAGCATATAAAAAAGCACTGCCAATTCTATTATCAGTACCTATTCCGCGACGAATACTATCTATATCTGCGCCAACTTTTTCTGCTAAATTGGCCATTTCGTTCATGAAAGAGATTTTCAAAGCCAAAAATGAATTTGCTGCATACTTTGTTAACTCGGCAGATTTTTCATCCATTACAAAAATAGGATTGCCTTGACGAACGAAAGGCTTGTATAATCTTGTCATCAGCTCTATGGCCCTTTCACTGCTGCTGCCTATAACTATTCTATCTGGTTTTAAAAAGTCTTCGACAGCAAATCCTTCACGAAGGAATTCAGGATTAGAAACCACGTCCACCTTGACCTTGCAGTTTTCATCGAATATTTTTTGAGTCATAGCTGCTGTACCCACTGGGACAGTACTTTTGTTGACCACAACTTTATATGATGCTATAATGCCTGATAGAGTTTCAGCCATTTTTAATACATAACTCAAATCTGCTGAACCATCCTCACTCTCGGGAGTTGGCAGGGCTAGAAAAATAATGTCTGATTTATCTACTGCTTGCTTTAAATCCATAGTAAACTGAATCCTACCTTCATGGAAATTTCTTTTGAGGTATGTATCCAGAAGTGGTTCGTAGATTGGGACCTCTCCAAGATTTAGTTTTTCTATCTTCTCTTTATTATTATCTACACAGATTACATTCACACCTGTTTCTGCAAAACATACACCTGAAACCAAGCCTACATATCCCGTACCAATAACTGCTATATTCAATTGACTATATATTTAAAAATGTGAAAATATTACTTTTTTAATGCTTCATACAAAATCTCTACGGGGTGCATTGCTTTTCTTTTTGTGCCATCCTTGATTTGGTGTCGGCAGGAGGTCCCGCTTGCCGCAACTGTTTTATTTTTTTCGCTTCGAATCCTTGGGAAAAGCACCAACTCCCCTATTTTCATGCTCAAATCATAATGCTCATATCCAAAACTCCCCGCCATCCCACAACATCCACTTGGAATTTCTTTTGCAGAGAAATTTTTAGGGAAGTTCAATATGTCAATGGCAAACTTAGAGGCACTCAGGGACTTTTGATGACAATGACCATGGTAGATAATTTCTTTCTTCTCCGCACTAAATTTTTCCTTCAAATCCTCATTATTTGAAAACAAATCTGCCAGAAACTCTTCCACTAGGAATGTTTTTTTGCTAATAGTTTCTAAAGTTGATTTTAAGTCCGCATGAATCAAACGGTGATAATCATCTCTTAAACCCAATATAGCTGAAGGCTCAATTCCTATTACAGGAAAATCATTTTCTGCTACATGCTTTATAGAACTTATAAATTGATTAACATTGTTCTTTGCTTCTTCAAGGAAACCTTTGGATATAAGACTTCTAGAGCTATCCGCAAATGGCAGTAACTCTACCTCTATTCCAAGTTCATTCAATAAGAGATATACCTTCTTTCCTATCTCTGCATCTAAATAATTGGTAAACTCATCTATATACAAATATACTTTGTCTTTTGAGTTTAGGTTGTTTATTCTCCTTTTTGGCACCCATTTTTCAAATGATTGAATAGAATATCTCGGCAAGCTTCTGCGCTGATCTATTCCAGAAAAGTATTTAATGGTATGTGAAACAACTGGCAAGACTTGAACTATATTCGTAAAAAAGGCAAAAGGAGAAACAAGTTTTGATAGTCTATAAAAACTTGCTGTAGACTTTTCAATCTTGCTTAGTGCGTTTGATTTATGGTATTGATAGAGAAATTCGGATTTTAAGGCCGCCATATCTACAGAGCTTGGACACTCACTGATACATGCTTTACAACTCAGGCATAGTTTGAGTACATCATATATGTCACGATGATTTAACCCTTGCATTGAATCCTGATGCGTAAGAAATTCTCGCAACATATTGGCTCGAGCCCTTGTAGAATGCTCTTCCTCCCCTGTCGCCTGATAGCTTGGACATAAGGTGCCTCCAATGAGTGCTGATTTTCTGCAATCTCCAGACCCACTGCATTTCTCTGCTGCTTTTATCAAACTTCCTTCTTTTTCAAAACTAAACATGGTTTGAATCGAGTCCGATTTAGTAGTATATTCCTCTCTCAAATTTTCATCCATCGGCGGAGCGTCGACAATCTTCCCAGGGTTAAATATTGCATGTGGATCCCAGGTTTTTTTTATTCTGCGCAATAGTTCATAATTTCTTTGTCCTAAAGCAATTGGAATAAACTCTGCGCGAACCAAACCATCCCCATGCTCGCCGCTGAGAGAGCCATTGTACTTTTTCACTAGGTGAGCTGACGCTTCTGCTATAGCACGAAACTTTCTTCTTCCTTCTTCTGTTTTCAAATTTACTTTCGGTCTGGTATGCAATTCTCCTGCTCCAGCATGCGCGTAGAAAACACTGGTCGTTCCTAGATCTTTGATCATTTGATTAAAGTCTCTGATATAAGCTGGTAGATCTTCGATGTGCACCGCGGTATCTTCTACAAACTCTACTGGTCTCTCTTCCCCTTTCATGTTTTGCAAAACCCCTAGACCAGCTGCTCTGAGCTGCAAAGCACGCTTAATATCCTCGCCGAATAGCACGGAATAGGATGAGGCTAGCTCTCCTAATTGGTTTTGCATTTCAGTCGTTTGCTCGGCCAATGTTTTACTTTCTGTCTCTTCGACTTCTATCATCAATATGGCCGCTGGATCCCCTTGGATAAAAAATCGATTCTTGGCTTGAACTAAATTATCTTTGGTACAATCAAGTATGGCCTTATCCATCAACTCACACTGATTAGGTTTCAGCCTCATAGCTTTTACAGCTCCATTCAGGCTATCTTCCAGACTGTCGAAATGTGCACATATCAAGGCAATTTTATCCGTTGGTGCATCGACCAATTTTACTTTAATTTCGCTAAACAACATAAGAGTCCCCTCGCTGCCACAGAGCATTTTAGAAAAATTGAAGGCGTCATAGCCTCTGTGAAATGGCTCTGTATTTAGCAAGAAATCAATCGCATAGCCTGTATTTCTTCTGGTGACTCCGGCCTTTGGAAATTCTTTATCTATCTCTGACTGGGTTACAGGATGATTTAACTCGAAGGCAATCTGTCGGTAAATGGAACTTTCTATGCTCGTTCCGTGACATTTCGTTCTAAACTCATTGGTGGTTAAATCTTTAAACTCAGCCTCCGAAGCATCACTTAAATACCCTTTTATAGAGATCACGTTTTCTCTCGTTGTTCCATATTTTATAGAATATGAACCGCTGGAGTTATTTCCAACCATGCCTCCTATCATAGCTCTATTGGATGTGGAGGTATTTGGGCCGAAATGCAGTTTATATGGCTTAAGTGCAATATTCAATTCATCTCGCACAACACCAGGCTGAACTATAGCATATTTCTCCTCAGGATTTATCTCTAAAATTTTATTCATGTATCGAGAGACATCTACAACAATTCCTTCGCCTACACATTGCCCTCCTAGTGAAGTGCCTGCAGTTCGCGGGATAATCGAAGTTTTATTATTGATACAAAAAAGAACAATATTTTTTAAATCTTGGTTTGTCTTAGGATATACCACAGCTAATGGCAGTTTTCTGTATAGCGATGCATCCGTAGAATATAAAATACGCATCTTTTCGTCAGTGAATACATCTCCGTCAAAATAAGCCTTGAACTTATTCAATTTTCTAAGAACCAATTGTTTGTTTTCTTCCATCTAAATCAGTTCATATTTATTACCAGGCAAGGTATTAATCATACCCTGTAATTCTAACTCCAGCAGAGCCTCAACTAGTTGTCCATGCTCCAAGTTAGAATCTATAAGTAATTTTTCCAATTCAATCTTAGGAGTTTTACGAATCACATCTAGCACATTCTTTTGCATAGATGTTCCTTCAAAATCTAACTCCAAGGTTTTCGGTACATTCTTATTGGTAAAGGTATTCCAAGACATAGATTCAATTAAATCACTAGGACTATTCACAATAGAAGCCATATTTTTTTGAATCAAATTGTTACAGCCTCTTGATTGTGCATCTGATACCCTTCCTGGAAGGGCGAAGACTTCCTTTCCATAATCATTCGCCAACAATGCGGTAATCACAGAGCCTCCTTTAAGATCTGTTTCTGCGACAAAAAGTGCATCGCTGAGACCCGCGATCAAACGATTGCGCCGAGGGAATACCCCTTGGGAAGTTTTGCTTTGCGAGGAGGTTTCTGAAATCCAGCCACCTTCAGCATCTAAAATCGATTTTGCTAAATTGGTATTCTGGGCTGGATATATTTTATCTAGACTCAAGCCCATTACTGCCAGAGTAGGTATGCCGTTTTTAACACATAGAGAATGGGCTTTCTGATCTATCCCTAGCGCCAATCCGCTCACCACCAATAAGTCCTTGACCTCTCGCAGTTTCTCAAACAATTGCTCTAAAAATTTATGCCCGTATTCTGTAGATTTTCTAGTCCCCACTATGGCTAGAGTTCTTTTCATCTTGGGAAAAACATTCCCTTTCTTATATAAAACTAAGGGTTTATCTTCTAGTAAATGGAGGCGCACTGGATATCTAGGATCGTGAAAAGTGATTATGTCAATTTTATACTTCTCACAGAACTTAAGCTCCTCTTCAATCTCATTAAATGTCGCCTTTTCGGTAATTTGAGCTAGTATTTCTTCTTGAAGGAAGGGAAATTTTAATTTTAAATCTTTGCGAGATGCCTTGAAAATTTCAGAGGCAACGGGAATTCCTTTTAAAAGCATATTTGCTTTTATCGGACCTAACCCATCGATAGATTGAAGTGCCATTAAATGAAAATCTTCTAAAGAAATGCGCATAATTGCCAAAAATACAGCTTTTTCTAGATTTTCATTGAGGAATGAATATCAATTTTATTTAAAAATATTCGATGTCATTTCATTTAACCTAAATTTGTATTATGAATATCGGTATAGTCTGTTATCCCACCTATGGTGGAAGTGGTGTAGTCGCCACAGAGCTGGGCAAGGGCCTAGCTCTCAAAGGTCATTCTGTGCACTTTATTACCTATAAGCAACCTTTTCGCTTAGATAGCTTTCATCCAAATATCAGCTATCATGAAGTGAGTTTCGAAAATTATGCCTTGTTTCAATACCCTCCTTATGAGACGGCCTTGGCTTCGAGAATGGTGGATGTCGTTCAGTTTGAAAAACTTGATATTCTACATGTACATTATGCGATTCCGCATGCTTCTGCAGCCTACTTGGCGCAGCAAATTCTTAAAGAAAAAGGTATATCCATTCCCTTTATAACCACTCTGCATGGTACAGATATTACCCTCGTCGGCAAGGATAAATCTTTTCTTCCTGTCGTAGAGTTTTCCATTAATAAATCCAGTGGGGTGACCACGGTGTCCCATTCACTAAAAAAGGATACCTTGGACTCGTTTCAAATAAATAACGAAATTGAGGTCATACATAATTTTATCAACCTCAATCGTTTTTCGAAAATAGAAAAGCCGCATTTTAGAAAATTAGTAGCTCAAGATGATGAGCGTATTCTCATCCATATATCCAATTTTAGAAAAGTAAAACGAACGGAGGATGTCATTAAAATGTTCGATTTATTGGTCAAACAATTGCCCTCAAAGCTCCTCATGGTTGGCGATGGACCAGAAAGACAAAAATGCGAAGAATTGTGTCGGGAACTAAAGATTTGTGACAGCGTAAAATTTCTAGGCAAGCAAGAGGCCGTCGAAGAGCTATTTGCCATTAGCGATTTGATGGTTCTACCCAGTGAATCAGAGAGTTTCGGTCTAGCAGCTTTGGAAGCTATGGCATGCCATGTACCTGTGCTATCTAGCAATGCCGGTGGTTTGCCAGAATTAATAGTCAATGGAGAAAACGGTTTTATGTGTGAAGTAGGCGATATAGAATCAATGGCCGAATCAGCAAAAAAGGTACTCCAATCTGAAGCCATTTTGAAGGAATTTAAAGCTAAAGCCTATAAGACTGCGCAGAAATTTGATATTGAAATCATACTTCCTCAGTACGAGAGTTATTACAAGAAAATATTAGCCAAATAATATAGATGAAAAAAGTATTGGTCACTGGTGGCACTGGGTATATCGGATCTCACACCGTTGTCGATTTGTTGGAAAATAGCTATGAGGTAATCATTATTGATAATTTAAGTCGATCTAAACGAGAAGTCATCGAAGGGATAGAAAAAACGACAGGTAAGCTTCCTCGTTTCTATTCGGCAGACTTATGCGATAGAACTGCTCTCGAAGAAGTATTTCAAAAAGAAGGAACTATTGACGGAATTGTTCATTTCGCTGCCTATAAATATGTAGATGAGAGCGTGAAGGAGCCTCTCCTCTATTATAGAAATAATGTGGAAGGACTCATCAATCTTCTCGAGCTCGTAAAGAAATATCAAGTAAAAAACTTCGTATTTAGCTCTAGTTGTTCCGTGTATGGCAATATTGAAACTCTTCCAGTTTCGGAATCGACCAAATTGAATCCAGCTGAGAGTCCATATGCATCCACCAAGGTAATAGGTGAAATGATGCTCGAAGATGTCAAACTTGAAATTCCTGCCAATTTTATTTCATTGCGCTACTTCAACCCAGTAGGGGCTCATACTGCAGGATTTATTGGTGAAAATCCGTCTGTCGTGCCAAACAATTTGGTTCCAAGAATAACGGGAACCGCCATCGGCAAATTTGAAAAATTAATGATTTTTGGTAACCAATTGCCAACCCGAGATGGGAGTTGTATTCGAGACTATATTCATGTAATGGATGTAGCCAAAGCTCATACAGCGGCTTTGAAATATTTAAGTGAGTTGTCGAGTCTTCATACCCATGAAATTATCAATATAGGTTCTGGCAAGGGAGTGACCGTGTTAGAACTTATAGCTGCATTTGAAAAAGTGACAGGAATCCAACTCAAGAAAGAATTTGCATCTCCAAGAGAAGGGGACGTTATCGCCGTCTACTCTGACACGACCAAATCATCAAAACTTTTAAATTGGACAGTGGAAAAGTCTATTGAAGAAATGATGCAAACAGCTTGGAATTGGGAGGAAGCTAATAATACTTAGAGCCGCAAAGTTGTAACACAAAGCCTGCCTTATCGTCAGATAGGTTCCACAAAGGAAAGCACAAAGTTACTCAAAGTTTTTTTGCAGGGTTATTAGGTGCATTTTAGTTTATCCCAAATTAATCATTAGAAATGATTAATCGCATAATATTTTGTAATTCAGTCAAATAAAATTTGACTGAAACAAAATCTATAGCGGGATTACCCTCATAAACGCTTTATTCATTTACTATGCAAATTTTTAAAGCGTAATTCGGGTTTATCAAGTTTGTGATAAAGCTGCTCTAAAGAATTTATAGTTATAAAGAAATTGTCTTCTAGTTTAAAAACTTTTTGTCCTTTGCTATGAACTTGGCGCACTTTACGTTTAAATTTTTAGGTATGAAAATCCAACTTAAATGTATCGTGTATGTCATTTAGAATTGGATATTTTTTTGCTAACTCTTCAAAAGCTTGGCGCTTATTCATATCTTCTATTTGACCAGACGTATCGACCTCACACCTAAATTCGGCTAGATTTCCAGTTATAGCGGTATAGATTTTTTTCAAAACTGAAAAGGTTGATTCAACCATTTTGGCGAGGCTTTCGCTTTGTAGGTGCAAAACAAAAGTTTCATTTTGGATATCGGGTTTTAAGGCTATAAGCATTTGTTTCTCTGAAAGTGTTCCCTCAAATTTATCTATAAGGAGACCCCAAATATTCTCTTGCGTTATGGGTTTCAATTCAGGAATATTCTTCTGCGGATCTTGTTTCAGATGAGAATCCACCTTAGATAAAATATCATCCAATTTCACCCCAAAATTACTCCCTAAGGACTCACTTGGAGGCTTAGATGTTATATTTTCTACCTTTCGAGGTTTTGACGAATGGACTAGGCTATCAGATTTTTTTTTTTTCGCCGAGCTCTGTCCAGCTTGTTTGCATTAGTTTCTTTGTATAGCACATTTTTAGCAGTGCCAGCTCGACCGCAAGGCGCCTGTTGCGAGTAGTTTTCATCTGTACTTCACACTCAGAGATAATCTGCAATAAATTGAGCATATAGGCCTCATCAAGTTCTTTACTTTGGGCTACGAACTGAGACTTCACTTCAGCATTAAACTCTAGCAGGGATAGTGTAGTTTCCTTCTTAGCTACCCATAGATGTCGAATATGCTCAGCCAGTCCCGACAAAAAAACTTCCAAATCAAAGCCATTGGAAAGGACCTCGTTTAGCTGAAGTAGAACTCCATCACTTTTTTCATTTACTATTTGTTCAATGAACTGAAAATAAACTACATGATCCAGAATATTAAGGCTCTTAACTACTGTCGTATACTCCAGTTTTTGTCCATTCATACTGACCAAACGATCAAACATAGAAAGGGCATCTCTCAAACCGCCATCTGCTTTTTGAGCTATTAGGTTGAGTGAATTATCATCTGCTTCAATACTCTCCTTATCGGCAATTTTTTTCAAATGTTTCTGAATATCCTCAATACTGATTCGCTTAAAATCGTAGATCTGACATCGCGAAAGTATTGTGGGAAGTATTTTGTGTTTTTCTGTTGTGGCTAAAATGAATTTAGCATAAGAAGGAGGTTCTTCTAGTGTCTTTAGAAATGCATTGAAGGCACTCGGAGAGAGCATGTGTACCTCGTCAATTATAAAAACTTTATACTCTGCATTCTGAGGAGCATACTGCACCTGTTCTATCAAATCTCGAATATCATCGACGGAGTTCTTGCTTGCTGCATCCAATTCAATAATATTGAAAGATGCATTTCGATTAAACGATAAACATGCATCACACTGATTGCAGGCCTCTCCATCGGCTTGGAGCTCTTTGCAGTTGATCGTTTTGGCAAATATTCTCGCTATGGTTGTTTTCCCTATTCCTCTAGAGCCAGTAAATAAAAATGAATGTGCGAGCTGCTTGTTGCGAATAGCATTCTTCAGCGTCTGGGTAGTCGCTTCCTGCCCTACCACTTCGTCAAATCGCTGTGGTCGGTACTTTCTAGCTGATACTATAAATGCTTCGCTCATATATTTATTTTGTTGATATTATGACTGAGAATCCCCCAGCCATAATATCAACTCTAAAGTCTTTACATCTTATATCTCTTGACCTCTTGAATATAATCACTATTTAGTCCAAAACTAGGATTCTTTGGGGTAAATGTCCTAACAACCCCAACACACTTAGCATAAAATTGTGTACCTCCATCTGTAATAGTTGAACCAACAACTGAACCATTCAATTTTGTCTCAGCTTTTAATTTCATATTGACTTCAATCACGTCATTAAATTTTAGTCCATTTGACAATGTATAATTGGCATGTTGTTTAACTATTTTGAATGTATATGAATTCACCGCTTCTATTCCTGAATTCGAAATTACGAATTGGCCTCCTGCCCATTCTTCATTTACCTTTTTAGTCTCATCCAAAATAATCAATTCAAATTTGGATGGTGTAGTATATGAGTAGGATATAAGCTTTCCTCCTTCGCGTCGAATTAATCCCAAAGTTTGACCAATGCTTGGCTGCAAACTATTTAATATAGTATACTTTTTGCCGTCTACTGTGGTATCCTTCCCGGGAAAGCTACCGTATATTGTATCTGTCATTGACCCATTGACTGAAAAAGTATAATTTGAGTTTTTAAACATCGGATAAAATGTGCCGCAACCAGTAGGCTGCACATTCATAGCCGTATTTGGGCTATTAGGTGAATTGGTGGTTGGGAAAGGTCCAGAATTTACGGCACCCGATGAAGCTTCTTCTTTACTGCATGACCCCACTAAAAATGCGAATGTAATTAATACACTCAAGTTTAAAATTTGTTTTTTCATTTTACTATTTTTTTTGTTCGGCGCAAATCTATAAAATTTGCCTCCTAACAACTGAATAAATTAAATGGACTAACAGACTTACCCAGACTTCAAACTCACAAAAAAAATGAAATCGCATTCATTTTAGATTGAAAAAAGTCGTGAGTAGAACAACAATATACTCAAGTTGAATATGCGAATCTTAAACAACCTTAATTTTTAACCCACTTATTATTAAAGACTTAACTATCCCACAATACCAAAAAAAGTGAGTCCTAACAAAAGAATTTTGACATTAGAAAATGTATCAATTAGATTAACTAGTTATTCTATGTACTTAGCTAGACTATTTGTTACAATTTCAATAGGAGATAGAAGAATCGTCCTAAATTTGACGAAAACTAATTGAATGAGAAGAATTGGAATCATGGCATGCACTCTTGGAGCCTTTGGGATATTATTTGGAGCATTTGGAGCCCATAGTATCAAAAGTAAAATAGATCCTAGTAGATATGCTGCGTATCGAGTTGGAATTGAATACTTATTTTTTCATATAGCTCCACTGCTATATATAGCCACACATGCATACAGCAAGTATCTCGAAAGAATAGGATATTTGTTTGTGTTGGGCATTGTGTGTTTCACTGGCTCCAATCTATTGATGACCACGGAAGCCATTCATCATATTAATTTTCATTTTCTCTGGCCAATAACCCCATTAGGAGGAATTTTATTTATCCTAGGGTGGGGAATGCTTGCTAAGCATTTCATTAATAAAAAAGATTGAGAAAACTTGGATTTTTATTATCAATGGTTATGTGCCAAGCTATTCAGGCGCAAAACTATCTATACGTTTTCGATAGTGCTACCAATACTCCTCTAACAGGAGTTTCTCTGGCAGTTTCTAGGTATTCTTCCATCAATTTTTCGGATCTAGAAGGCAGAGTATGGCTTCCTCGGCAACTCAGCGCATATGATTCTATTCAGGTATCTTGTCTTGGATATGAACGAAAGATTTATTCTGCGTCTGCCTTACCAACCACAATCTTTTTATCCCCTCGAAATTATATATTGCAGGCAGCAGTTATTAGACCTATAGAGCCGAAAACATATATCCAAAATGCCTTTGATAGCTTTTATTCCAATCATTTGCCAAAGGCATTTAGTCAAAAAGTCTTTTATCGGGAAGAATTTATTGTCAATAATCAATATGCTCGTTTTCAAGAAATGGATGTAGAGGTATATCAATTCCAAAAAAATAAGGATAGCAGAAAATACTATGTTTCAGGATCCTTTCCCAAGGTCCATAAATTTTATAAAAAGGATGATAGCTTTTTATTAAACGATATCAAAGCCTCCTTAGGAAAAATTGCTGGCAGTCAGTTTAAGTATAATTATCTGACGGGATATAGTTATATCAAGGGAGTAAATATGCTCAATTTCATTTTCACTCAGCTATTGGAGAATAAAGACATAGAATATAAGTATCTTGGAATAGAGAACGTGAAAGGCTATCAAGCTATTCATATCCGAGGTCACTATTTCAAGAACAAGGTGAACTATAACAACATAGATATATATCTGGAGGAAAACACCCTCGCCGTTCTTTATATCACCGTGCAGGCGAATGATGAAAATCTAACCAAGCAATTTTTAGATTTTAAAACCCGCACAATTCTATGGTTATTAGGAATAAAAATTAATGTCAAAAAATATTATTCCAAAATTCAATTTACACAAACTAAGCATGGATTCTGGACGGTAGACGATTTTATGCTCATGTTTCCTGTCTCAATCGAAAAGAAGAAAAAATTAGATATGTATTTAAATATTGGATACAGAATGGACCCTTCACTAAACTTTAATTCCAAACCTCTCGGTTATTCCGTTTACCAAGAGAATCAACATCTATTTGATACAAAGAGCGAAAATTTAAGATTCTCCGATGAGCTCAAGTACAATATACCTATTCTTCCAAGCCAAATTGAACGATTAAATAGAATGAGAATTAAATAATACCTTAGTTTATAGTTGGTCTATTTTAAAAAGTCCATCAAAATAGCACTTGCACTCTCTGCAATGATAGTCCCAGGTCCAAAAATAAATTTGACTCCATCTTTATACAAATTGTCATAATCCTGTTGAGGGATAACCCCACCAGCTACTATGACGATATCTTGTCTTTCGTATTTATCAAGTTCCAATTTTAGTGTTTTGATTAAGGATTTATGACCTCCTGCAAGAGAGGACACTCCTACTATATGTACATCGTTTTCAACAGCTTGCTTGGCTATTTCTTGGGGTGTTTGAAACATTGGACTTATATCGACATCAAATCCTAAATCGGCAAATGCAGTCGCAATGACCTTAGCACCTCTATCATGACCATCTTGACCCATTTTAGCAATCAGTATACGCGGACGTCGGCCATATTTATCTGCGAATTGTTGACTGAGAATCGTCGCTTCTTTAAATAGTTTATTATCTTTCATTTCTTTTGAAAATACACCGGAGATTAAATTGGGCTTAGCATTGTATCGACCATAAATTTTTTCTAAAGCGTCGGAAATCTCTCCTAGAGTAGCGCGCTCCTTGGCAGCTATAATAGCCATAGATAAAACATTCATTGAAGTGTCCGTAGCTGCTTCTGTTATCTTTTTCAGACAATCATGTACTTTGGTTTCATTCCTAGTTATCTTTATTTTTTCCAGTCTAGCTTTTTGCTTATTTAAGACTTCCATATTATCAATGGACAACACTTCTATATTTGATTTTTCTGTCGTTTTATATTTATTTACCCCTACTATCGTATCTATACCTGCATCTATTTTAGCTTGGCGTTTGGCAGCTGATTCCTCAATCCGCATCTTAGGAATACCTTTCTCTATAGCCAAGGTCATTCCACCATTTTCAATGACCTCTTGCATGAGTATCCTCGCTTTTTTTATCAACTCATTCGTCAAAAATTCCACATAAAATGAACCAGCCCATGGGTCGATAGCCTTACAAATATTGGTATTTTTTTGAATATGAATTTGTGTATTGCGAGCTATGGCTGCTGAAAAATCCGTAGGTAAAGCAATCGCTTCATCGAGCGCATTGGTATGCAGTGACTGCGTGCCTCCAAAGGCTGCAGACATAGCTTCGATAGTAGTTCTAGCTACATTATTGTATGGATCTTGTTCTGTCAAACTCCAACCACTCGTCTGGCAGTGTGCTCTCAATGCAAGCGATTTCGAGTTTTTTGGATTAAATTTTTGGACAATTTCAGCCCATAGAACTCTCCCTGCTCGCATCTTGGCTATTTCCATAAAGTGATTCATACCAATGCCCCAGAAAAAAGAAAGCCGTGGGGCGAAATCATCGATGGCCAATCCACTATCCACGCCAAGTTTTAAATATTCTAGACCATCTGCTAAGGTATACGCCAATTCGATATCTGCACTAGCTCCAGCTTCTTGGATATGGTAACCTGAGATGGAAATCGAATTAAATTTTGGCATGTACTTGGAAGTATATTGAAATATATCCGCTATCAATCGCATAGAAGATTTAGGTGGATAGATATAGGTATTCCGCACCATAAACTCCTTGAGAATATCATTTTGAATAGTGCCAGAAAGCTTGTCTGGACTCACACCTTGCTCCTCGGCCGCTACTATATAAAATGCCATGATGGGAATCACTGCTCCATTCATAGTCATAGAAACCGACATTTCATCGAGAGGTATTTGGTCGAATAAAATTTTCATATCCTCCACGGAGTCTATAGCTACACCAGCCATACCCACATCACCGATCACGCGCGGGTGGTCGCTATCATAGCCTCTATGTGTGGCCAAATCAAATGCCACAGATAAACCTTTCTGACCAGCAGCAAGATTTTTTCTATAAAATTCATTTGATTTCTCCGCTGTAGAAAATCCTGCATATTGACGAATCGTCCATGGTTTATTGATATACATCGAGGCATAAGGCCCTCTCAAAAACGGAGGCTGACCACAGCTATAGCCTAGATGGTCTATATCGTTTGTATCCTCAGAAGTATAGGTAGACTTAACTTCTATTCCTTCGACAAATTTATAAACGGATTTTTCAGAGGCTTCTATTCCTCGATATAATTCTTCAAATGAATATTTATACGACATATTTATTCCAATACTATTTTTTGAACTGATTCTTTATATTTAATGAGATAAATACCTCTTGCTATATTACCAACATCAATGGTTTTAGAATTTTCATTTTTCAATTCAACTTTCTTTCCAAGTAAATTATACAGTTCAATAGCGTCCGCATTCACACCTTCAGAAAGAGTTAAAATACTTCGCACAGGATTTTCAAAATAAATTTTCGGTGTTTGTAAATCCGCTAAAGAACTTGTTCCTTGATCGCACTTCATTACCTTATAGAGAAATTTTCTCAGATTTTCAGAAGTCAAATTGAGATTAGTAAGAGCTGTAAGAAAGTCAGCTGAAGCGAAAGCTGGATGGTCCGATGATTTAAATGAATCTAAAACATAATAATTTCCCATAGATTTCATTCGCTGAGCTACGTTATAGCTGCCATGTATAAAGGTCTTGGACTGGCCATTTAAAGGATAGCCTGAGCGAAAGGGTACTGTAGCGTCTCCATTGGCATGATTTAAGTATACTGGGAGATCAATACTAGAAATATGATTGGTATCCAGTATCCCTCCAGCAAAATTAAACAATCCTTTTACGCGTGAAGTTGGAGCTAAACTATTGGTCGTTCCATCCCAGCCGCCAAGATTATTTATAGAAATTTTGACCGAATCTTTAAAATCATCATACTGAGAATACCCTAAGGTCAGTGCAGTGATTCCGCCCGCAGATGTGCCACCTATAAACATCATGCTACTATCAATGCCAAAATCTGAGGATTTACTTTTCAAAAATCGAATGGCAGCCTTCGCATCTTGGACAGCGCGTATCACGGCGCCATTCTCTCCATTTGCGGTTAAATTAGCTTGATTATCTAGTCTATAATCAATACTCGCGCATACAAACCCTCGCTGAGCTAATTGAGAGGCAAAAAAGACTAATTCAGGCGAAGAGCGAACACCAGAAACAAAGCCTCCTCCAAAACAAAAAACCACGCAGGGACGATTTTTAACAGTATCCCCGACAGGACTATAAAGGTCTAAACTCAACTTCTTGTTTGCGCCCGAATAGTCTGTATTCTCCCCATATTGATGTATTGAGGTGCTGGTATTCGGAAAAATCGGAGTAGTGTATCGATTGCCACATTGAGCAGCGAGTAGTGAACTAAATGCCATGAGAAGTGAAATGAGAAAAACTCGCATAGAATATGATTGTAGAGACAAATATAGTTTAAATTAATTTCTAGTATTTACTAAAATTAGCTTAAATTCGTCCTACTTAAACAATAAATTTTATGAAAAGAAAAGGGTTAGTTAGTGATATAAAGACTAAAATTATCGAAAAAATGACGCAGTGTGGACTAACACAAACTATCTTAGCACAAAAAATAGACACCAGCCAGCAAGCATTCAATAAACTGCTCAATCAAAGTGATGACATATCAATAACAAAAATGGAAAAAATAGCCGAAGCATTCGACATCAAATTCAATGAATTGCTGCCATTGAACATTAATCAAAACAATAGTGACAGCTCTAAGGAAAATGTTCAGACCATAAATATTAATGAAAAAGAAATTCTGAATCAAATCCTTGAGAGTCAAAAACAACTCATGGGGCTGATCAAGCAAGTCATAGAGCGCGATAGCGTTGGGAAGTAAAAAATACAACTAAAAGTTGTAGTGATTACAACCTCCAAATTTGTCTATCTCAGAACTTTGTTTTTATTTTGCTCTAAATTTTAAATGTATAAATTATGAGAAAAATAAAAGTAACATACCTCTTGCTTGCATTAATGGTTACAATTAAGAGTTACGCCCAATGGAATCCGTTAGGGCCTAAAACAACTAATGCGGATTTAAATATTGGCGGCATGCAATTTGGAAGATTTCATATCAAGCACAATCAATTGCCTTTGATGGCTGCAGAAATAGGAGGAGCTAGTAATGGTCACCAAAACGTTTTAAGTTTGAGTAAAGAAGTTGGTAATAGTCTTAGTTTATGGCCAAATCCTCCTAGTTCAACTATTACCTCTATTCCAACTTGGGGTTTTGCAATTGATAACCAAGATAATGGATTGCGGTTTACATATACTGACTTAATCAATCAACCTTCTACTATATGGTCATGGAATGGTTCATCAATGACTCCAACTCCTATTCTTACATGGCCTAATGTAAGAGAAGTTTTTAGCATAATACCGACAAGGTAGAATCCTTCTCAAACATGTTTGTTTCAAGATGGCTGGGGAATGGAGGAAATCTCACAATTGAAGGAGAATTTCGGGTAAGGGATGTTAATGGAAACAACCAATTTCTGATTGATAATACTGGCTTTGTAAGAGCTAGAGAAATAAAGGTAGATATGCAACTTATTCCCGATTATGTTTTCAAATCTGGTTATAAACTTATGTCTCTCGGAGAGCTAGAAAAATACATTATAACCATTGTTGTCCGAGATAAATTTGATGTATATATGCCTGAAATTGATAATCGATACTGGATATTCATTTCAGCTGAGAATGGCAAAATGCTATCTAAAATTACTCAAAAATGTAATGGAACAGCGGAAACAATCTACAGTGGTACTCAATCAATTGTTACAAGCCAACTACCAAATACGAGTCCCCCCTACACACTTATTAATAAGTGCATAATTTAGTGATACAATTGGGTTGAAATTATTATCTTTGCCTCATGAATAAAATTAGAGGTACAAAAGATAGTCAGGAGACTAAGCGAAAGCTAGTAGTTTCTTATCTCAAGAAGAAGAAAGG
>JAJTHM010000082.1 GCA_021297855.1 Sphingobacteriales bacterium
CCTTTCTTCTTCTTGAGATAAGAAACTACTAGCTTTCGCTTAGTCTCCTGACTATCTTTTGTACCTCTAATTTTATTCATGAGGCAAAGATAATAATTTCAACCCAATTGTATCACTAAATTATGCACTTATTAATAAGTGCTGCCTTTGCATCTCGGTGAGCAGGATACATCGCCAAAAATTGAGACTGATCTGCAAGTGGAACACTTTTTTGCGCATATTGAATCCATTCTGCAGGCACAGTTCCTTTATTACCCTGTAGTCTATAATTGATAGAAAAAGCTACCCAACCTCTAGATGCGAAGTAATTTGCAAGGTTTACAATATTTATATCACTTTTGTCACCACCCGAAAATCCTCCTCCATGAATCAACAAAATGGCAGGCTTCTTTTTAGAATTATTGGCTGGTTTATAAACGTCTAATTTTAAATCAATAAATGAATAAGAAGTACTGTTAAATGTCTGATGGCTTAATCCCTCACCATATTTGACATTTTGTTCTACTACCACAGTATATGTTGATGATGATTTAACAGTCATAGAATTCGGAGCAATTGTGTTCGCAGTTTCATCTTTTTTGCATGAAGATAAAACCGTTAGTAACATTAACATTTTAAATATTTTTTCATCTTCTTATTTTTTTAGTTAGCTAAAGGGAAGAACTCCTGCGAATTTTGTCAAGCTGTTGAGCAATTTCTAACCCTCTGAAAGAATCTCTTTCTCGCGTGGTGAAGCGAAAGTTTGAGCTAATTGCATTAAGCCTATCAATACATTTTTAACTCCTCCCATCAGCCCAAATTTTATAAAACTCTTGCATAGAATTTTGTACAACGGGGCAGCCTGCCGAAGCTGTGGCTTATCCAAACTGTACTTCGACAAATATACGAAAAATCGATACCAAACTGCAAATGTTTCAAAAACCGTCACCCGCTTTTTTAGCAGACTGTTGTGTTAAGTGATTGCCTTTTATTCTATATCCTTTTTCTTCCATTTAATTTGCTCTTTAAATGTTTTTGTGTTTTTATCAAATGTTAGAGCAATATAATTTCCATCAAGGCATTTTGAATGTTCTTTTTCATTTATAGACCAACTTCCATCAATTTCGACTTTGTTGATATTTTCAAAGTTGTATTCAAATAAAACTTTGAAATCTTCTTCAAGTTCCCCAAGGCAATTTAGAGAATTGGTTTTGTTTTTCAAGTAGTTTTCAGGGGATAAAATATTTAAAAAGTTTTTCGTAATATCTTTTAGTTCCTTGTTTTTATACTCATATACGAAGATTACATCGCCATCTCCAACTTTGTCGTTTACAATTACAATATAACTTTCATTAGAGTTAAATATAGCAAATTCCCAATAACCATCAACTACATGTGTTCCAAAGTAATTATTTTTTGCTTTGTCAACTGTGTTATAAAAAGGAGTACTATCTATATAATATCCAGTTGTTTTAATTGATTTTTCAAAAATTTTTCGTTCTTCTTTTGCCCACTTCCAAGAATCGAAACAACTATCGGGAAGCAAAGTTAAAATTTCAAGTTTTTTAATGTTTGCTAAATAGTCAATGTAAATAGTATCAATATCTTTTGGGTTAATCTGCTTTGGATTTAAATTTGGACTTTTCTTCATAATCTGAGAGAAATCGACTTCGTTTTTTTCTTTAGTTTCTTTTTCTGTTTTACTTGAGTTTTGACAGCTTAAAAATATAAGAAAAATAAGAAGATTTATGTAGTATTTCATTTTAGTCGAATGTTCAGCAAAGGTATCACACAACCAGGGGTGTTTGCGTTGCACAAAATTAAGTATAAAGTGCTAAGAGTCTAACGTTTTTATTCATGTTATTGTTTTTGATTTTAATCCACATTAGGCATTAAAAAATGCGCATTCGAACAAGAAATTGAATTTCAATTCCGTACGTAAGGGATTGAAATAATTTCTAAGTCGGGTCATGATGACTCCTATAGTTGTATCAGACTCGTAGGGGGTTAAACCCAATTTAAGAATAAGTACAAAATTTGGGTTAAAGCCTATAGATGATATAGTGATTGTCTTCATAGATTATCCGAAGATTCACTGCAGAATATTCAAAGTTTTTATCAATAACCAACCATCTGTATCCTAGTGATTTAAAAGAATTGATTTTATTTATATCGGCCATTTCTGTGATTGTTATATAACAACCTTTTCTATTGGCGAGATAGATTTGTTATGGATTTGATTGTGTATTGATAAGTATGGGTGATTTAGGACCTCCTTTCCCGATACTGTCTAGCCTTGACTCAAGTTCTAATTTATATAGTTCACTCGGTTTAATTCTAAAATCATGCTGCTGATTGGCTATACTTTCCATGACGCCTATAAAAAAAATGAATAGAGTTATTTTATGTACAGAATTATATAAGCCATAACCGATAACGAATGCTAATACCGGAATAATTGGAATCATGTAGTAATTATGATGGTAAAAGAAAAAGCCAGCTTTAAATATATAAAGCCAGAAAACTCCAAACAAAAGGGATACACATAGTATTGTTTTTTTATTCTTCTCCTTTATAATTTTATAAACGCCCCATATAAAAAGGCTAAAAAGTATATATGAATTGAAGGAGTTGAATACAATGTTATATAATACTTCTCTTGGATGAGATAGTATGTCTAAGATTCCTTGGTATAAGGGTAGGCCTAAGTTATACCAGTTGCCATATTTATCAGAAATATAGGTTCCCCATATAAAATACCATACGTAAATTATACAGATAGATATGGCTATTGCGATGAAATATTCTGGTTTTATTTTTTTTCTCATCGAAATAAAACCGAATAAAAAAATAGTGAAATATAAAGCAGCTGGTATTTTCACTAAACTGCCCAAGGTAGAAAAAATAAAAAATAGCACTAGGTAGTACCATCTATGGAATTGATAGTATCTCAACCCAAATAATAAACCAATAAACATGAGGGAAACACTATGTGTGTCGGGCATCATTTTCCTAGAATATATGAGCCAAGGAGAAACTAATAATGCCAGTACGCTATACCAAGTCAATTTCTTGTCAAAAAAATGATGCAATATTATACCAAAACTTAAAATGCCTAATGAACTGACTATTAAATTTATAATTCGGCCATACCAATGCTCGTAGCCAAATAATAATGCTACTAAATAATGCATATAGCTCATTAACGGAAACTCAGATGCTATAATATCGCTTTTCTGGCATATATCGTCAATACGTGGGTAAAGAATATTGGCATCTAAAGTCAGGAAATTCCTCGCTATCATTAATCCAGTGCACTGCCTCCAATTATGCTGGATTTCAAGTGGTGGGTCTGTAATGCCATACAACCTCAAGACAAAAAAGAGTGCAATCAACCATTTATAATCGGTAAGAACTTGATCACATAACCATTTGATTCTATTAAACAAGCTCAACCTATCCATTAGTCTAATTTATAAATGCTATCCTCTGACTAATGGCTCTACATCCAATGTGGCAAAGTCATTTATTAAAAATTTATAATGAGCCACCATAGCTATCATCCCTGCGTTATCGGTACAATACTGAAAAGAGGGAATGTGAACTTCAATATTTTTTTTTAACCCGTATTCTTGTGTAGCACTCCGAAATTTAGAATTAGCGGATACTCCACCAGCTATCGTTATCTGTTTTATTGAAAAACTTTCTACAGCCTGATGCAATTTATCCATTAAAATATCTACAATAGTTTTTTGAATGGAAGCGGCTAAATCATTTAAGTTCTCTTGGATGAAATTGGGATTTTCTTTTCCTTCTTCTGAATAAAATAGAGTATCGAAGTCTTGACTCCACTAAAACTAAAATTATAACCTTCCATTTTCGGTTTAGCAAAACTAAAGGCATTTTCATCTCCTATTTGAGCTAATTTATCTATCATAGGTCCTCCTGGATAATCTAATTGGAGCATTTTAGCTGCTTTATCAAATGCCTCACCTGCAGCGTCATCTATTGTAGTTCCTAAAATTTCCATATCCAGATAGTCTTTGACTAAAATAAGTTGGGTATGACCACCTGAAACTACAAAACTAATATAGGGAAATGTAATGTTTTTCTGCTCTATAAAGTTGGATAAGGCATGAGCCTGAATATGATGTACTTCTATGATCGGTATGTTGAGTGCCATAGCCATAGCTTTAGCAAAACAGATTCCAACGAGCAAGGATCCTACCAAGCCTGGACCTCTAGTAAATGCTATGGCAGATAAATTATTTTTATTTATGTTGGCATCCATCAACGCTTTTTCCACAACGGTCACTACTTTTAGTTCATGACTACGCGAGGCCAACTCAGGTACTACACCGCCGAATTCTTCATGAATTTTTTGTGAATATACTACATTTGATATGACAATGCCATCTATACAAATTGCAGCAGAGGTATCGTCACAGGAGCTCTCTATAGCCAGTATAATGATAGGTTCAGGCATTCGTATATTTATTTAACGTCTTTTAGAGGTAGAGGTATTTTAAAAAATAAATTTTGCTCCGTGTTTTTCATTCTTCAATACATTGTCAAGAGTCCATTTTATTTGACCTTCGAATGCTTGTTTTCGCACAGTGCAGTTATTCATTTCGCAATAGTGACAGCAAAATGGCTCACAAGGATCAGGATGAATAAATAGTTCAACTTCAGAGTTGAAATGTTGATTAATAACTTCGTGCATATCTTTCATTTCTGCATGCACCAATAGATTACTATAATAGTATGGCAACGTGACATGAGCGTCTACATGGTATTCTGAACCAAACTTCAATATTCTTAGATTGTGAATATCAATCCATGGGTCTTTTCTTTTTTCTTGAAGGTGCGCTATAATCTTTTCAAGAATGGTCTCGTCGGCAGTTCCCATGATATCCAAAATAGAGCTCTTCACGACTTTAAATCCTTGGTACAAAATAAATATACCTGCAAAAGCACCAATAATGGGGTCTAACCAAAGCCAATTCGTAAAATATACAAGAACTAGACTTATTAGTATTGCTAAAGTAGTATATCCATCTCCCTTCAAATGCTTCCCCCCTGAAATAAGCGCAGGAGAATTCGTTTGGCTTCCTTTTTTCTCCGATAGAATTCCTAAAACATAATTGAAAAATCCCAATCCTAAGATTCCTAACAAGCTAAAACCTGTTAGTTCTAATTCACTTTGGGAAAAATAATCTCCAATAGATTTGAAGATTGTAATCATCCCAGCCACAAACAATAAGCTTCCTTCAAAACCAGCAGCTAAAAATTCAATTTTACCATGGCCATACGGGTGTGTTTTATCACGTGGTTTGGCAGAGAGATATAGACTGTAGAGGGTGATTGTATTGGCTGAAATATTGACTAAACTCTCCAATGCGTCCGAAAAAATGGCATTCGATTTCGTGATAAAATATAGATATGCCTTTAGCCCAGCTATTATAAGCCCAGCGACAAGGATCCATAATTGAAATCGGACATTTGTCATTGCTATTGAACTAGGCGTATCCTATATAATTGTTCGGACTGATCAATTTTAATTCAGCTTTTACTTCGTCGGATACTCTGAGATTGTCAATAAATATCTGAAAATCTTCCTGATTTGGTTTTTTGTGATCCCTGCTGAAATCTTTTAATAACTCATATGGTTTTTCAAATCCTTCTCGACGGAGAATCGTTTGAATGGCCTCTGCAATCACTATCCAATTGTTCTCAAGTTCATTCTTTATCGAAATCTCATTCACATTGAGTTTTCCTATACCTTTTAAAATGGAACTATAGGCTACTTCAAAGTGTGCATAAGGGACACCAATATTCCTTAGTACTGTACTATCAGTCAAATCTCTTTGCAGTCGAGAGATTGGCAATTTACTTGACAAAAATTCAAGTATCGCATTGGCATACATCAAGTTGCCCTCTGCATTTTCAAAATCTATAGGATTGACTTTATGCGGCATAGCACTGCTCCCAGTTTCTTTTTTATTTATTTTCTGGGAGAAAATTTCAAATGAAACGTAAGACCAGATATCTCTTGCCAGGTCAATTAGAATAGTTTGTATCCTTTTGGTAGTATCCAAAATATGGGCCATACCATCATAATGCTCTATTTGGGTGGTATATTGCTGTCGATTCAAGCCAAGAGTCCCCAAGAATTTATTCCCAAATTCTACCCAATCTACTTTAGGATAGGCCACTTTATGTGCATTAAAGTTCCCTGTAGCACCGCCAAATTTTCCTCCATGCTCCGCATGTTCTAATAAATACAATTGTTTATTCAATCTATCGACAAAAACCTTGATTTCCTTTCCTAAGGTAGTCGGAGAAGCAGGCTGGCCATGCGTCCTGGCTAGGAGAGTTATTGACTCCCATTCGTTCGCTTTTTCGCCTAGGAGTTGGACAATTTCCTTTACATGGGGCAGATAACTAGTCGTTAAATACCGCTTCAACATAAGAGGGAAGGAGGTGTTATTGATGTCTTGAGAGGTTAACCCGAAGTGAATAAATTCTGTATTGAAATTTACTCCAAGTTCTCCAGCCTTTTTCTTAATAAAATACTCCACGGCCTTTACATCATGATTGGTTGTGGCTTCAATTTCTTTTACTTGATGTGCATCCTCATCCTTAAAATCAATATAGATTTTTTTCAATTGATTGATTTCTTCACTTTCAAACTTTTTAAATCCCTTCAAATCAAGCAATGAAAGTTGAATTAGATATTCTATCTCAATTTCTACTCTAGTCTTAATTAGGGCAAATTCAGAAAAAAACGTTGAAATAGGCTCCGTTTTAGAATGATATCGTCCGTCTATAGGAGATATGTTATGGATACTGTTATTCGTGCTCATACTGCAAATATATTTAGATTGATGTAAAGAAAATTAGATAGTTTTGAATATATTACAAGTATTAGAGGTGTATAGCCATATTATCAATCAGGCTTTTAAATGGAATCGGCATAGATTGTTAATTTCTAAAGCGGATATTCTTTTGCAGCAGAAAGCACTGTTGGATAGAATCACTGCTGCAAATTGTCATTTAGATTATCTAAAAAAACTAGCTATTCATGACAGTAAAAGCTTTATTCAAAACTGTCCTGCCATCGAATATGATAGTATGGAAGGTCTCATTTTACAGATTCGGGATCAAAATATCAACCACCTCTGTGCCGATAAGATCTTAGCTTTTGCTAAATCCAGTGGTACAACTAGTAGGAGCAAATTTATACCATTGACTAAAGCTGGGATACAATCAAATTTTACAGCTGGTAGAACGATGTTGAGCTATTATATTAACGCCAATCCTCAGTCTAAGATTTTTGAAGGTAAAAATTTTTCTTTGACTGGGTCTTATTCAAAAACAGGCAACTATGTGGTAGGGGATGTGTCAGCATTGTTTACTTATTTTTTGTCACCATGGTATAAACCTTTTCGAGTGCCAAACATGCAAATGGGAACTATAGCTGACTGGAATGAAAAGTTAGATAAAATAGTGCCGATATTATCCAAAGCTGATATTCGATGGATAGCAGGAGTGCCTTCTTGGATGAGTGTAGTGATAGATAGGATTGAAGATTACACTCAAAAACCTATCAAAAATGTTTGGTCAAATTTGGAGGTTTATTTCTATGGTGGAGTCAACATTAAACCATTTGAATCCTATTATTATAAGAAGTTTGAGGGAAAGTTAAAGCTATGGCAGACCTATAATGCGAGTGAAGGTTTCTTTGGTCTTCAAGAGGAGAGGGAATCGGAAGATTTTGGTCTACTATTCAATATACACAACTATTATGAGTTTATTCATAATCATGAAATCAATTTAGAAAATCCTTCTTTAATTGGCATAGATGAGTTGGTAGAAGGGGAGATCTATGAATTAGTTATAACCAATTCATCAGGACTATATCGATACAGAATGGGAGATTTATTGAGGATAACAAAAGTGAATCCTTGGCGTTTTGAATTGGTCGGTCGAACAAAAAATAGTATAAATGCTTTCGGGGAAGAATTGATGGTGAGTAATACAGAACGAGCTATAGCAGAGCTAAACAAACATATTGACTTTTTAGTAAAGGATTATACCGTAGCTCCCGTTTTAAATGCCAATACAGGTCATCACCATTGGTTGATAGAATTTATCAAAGAACCCAGCGATCTTGCCGGTTTTCAAGAGAGATTGGATGAGATTTTGTGCTCTATGAATTCAGACTATGATGCTAAGAGATTTGACAATCTTATTTTAAAACCATTGACAGTAGAGGTATTAAAAAATAATTCCATGGAAAAATGGTTGGAAATTCATAATCGAAAAACAGTACAAGCTAAGATTCCAAAGCTATGGAAGGACGATTCAATTCAAAAACAATTGAGGGCTATTGAGCATTCATAGGTGATTCCTTTTTTGCCTTAATATAAAAATATTGTAAGCAAATGAATACAAGTAGCCACAATGCGAATATGGGAAGGTAGTACTTGGATTGATTTAAAAAGTTGCCTAGTAGAATAAAGACTAGATTTATGAATGCCAATATAGTAACGGATTGCCAATCCTTCAACCCTAAGAACACTAAATGATGAGACAAGTGGTCCTTGCCACCAACAAAAGGGGATTGCCTGCGCAATAGGCGATGTATTGTAACCGTAGTGGTGTCGAATATGGGGATTGTAAAAACCATCAATGGTAGAAAAAACTGGTTGACCTGAAAATATCCTCCTTCTAGAGTTCTATTTCCCCAAAGTAATAAAATAGATAAATGAGCTAAGGCTATTCCAAGAAATTGAGAACCTGAATCACCCATGTAAACGCGAGAAGGATTCCAATTATAATATAAAAATCCAATTAGGGCACCGATTATCGTTAAAATCATTATTGAAGAAAGCATAATGAATCCGAAACCAATATATAAAAGAAATCCAAGGAGAATTAAAACGGAAACAGAGGCAGTTAGTCCATCCATATTATCGAGCATATTGATTGAGTTCATTAGAAAGACAGTCCAAAGAATAGTAAATATGCCATTCCAAACTAAATTGGGAGAGATTGGAATAATCAAACCAAAAGAAACTAATACTATGCCACAGGTAATTTGACCCAACAGTTTTAATAATGGATTTGTGTTTTTCGCATCATCTATCAAACCAATGAAAAAACCCATCGTAGCTACTATTACTAAACTTAGATCGTTTTTTATTTGAAAGCTAATATTTCCAAAAACATTCAAAAACACGAGATTAGAAACAACAGCATACAAAATCAAAAACACAAGATAAAATGACAGACCTCCAACCGAAGGTTTTCTCTTCTGCCAGCGAATCTCTTCTTTTCTAGATAAATTCCGTATCCCAAGGTTTACGGAGTATTTTATTAAAATCCAATTTATTAATAAGGATAGTACAATGCTGCTTATAAATATTAATAGTATGATCATTTATAATTTCCAATCAAAATAACTAAGAATCCTTTTTAATAGTTCGGGTTTTTCAAATTTAATAGTATCAGTATAATACCCTTCTTGCTTAGAATCCTTTTCTTGATATGCGCCGCCATATCCATATCCATATCCATATCCGTATCCGTATCCATAGCTTGAATTCACATAGCTTGATGGACCGTCACCAAAATGATTTACTATTAAGAATAAATTAGTATTTTTCTTCAATTTATCCGTTTCATTTAGCATATGCACAAAATCCTTACGCGAATGATTCATTTTTACTAGATAAAGTGAGATGTCTACTTTATTTACAATTTCAATAGATTCGTTGACCAAGCCTATAGGAGGGGTGTCAATAAATATATAGTCATATCGTTTTTTAAGTTCATTTAGAATATCCTCAAATCTATTATTCGTAATCAATTCAGAAGGGTTTGGTGGGATCGGTCCAGAGGTTATTACATCTAGGTTTTCTATATCAATACCTTTCTGTATGCAGTCATCTAATTGAACATTCTTATCCGTAAGTAGGTTGCTCATACCCATTGTATTCGGTATTTTAAAGGATTTAGAAATTCTAGGTTTTCTTAAATCCAAATCAATGATGAGTACCTTTTTGTCTAATAAAGCATGAACTGCTGCTAGATTGATTAAAATAAAAGTTTTCCCTTCGCTAGGCATCGTACTTGTCGAACAAATAGTTTTATAATCTCCTGCAGAGGTATATTTCATACTAGCACGCATTTTCTTGAATACCTCAGATACTCGAGACTTAAAGTTTGATAAAACTACCAAGCGTGATTCAGGAGAACTTTTTTTAAGTGTAGCAGTATCGGTCGCTTCAGGAACAAAGGGCACATAGCCTAGTATTGGAACCATTGTTCCGCGTTTTATTTCATTTATAGAAACAACCTTATCAAAACGTATATATCGAATAAGGATAATAGTCAAACTAAAAAATAAAAAGACTATAAATCCTGCAATATAAGCCAAACTTTTACGGGGATAAATTTGTTCGTCTTTGGTCTTGGGTGGCTGAATAAGAAGGTAGTCTGTACTTATAGAGGATTTAATAATCAAATATTGGATTTGTTTTTCTATAAGATCGAATACATATTTTTCCTTGATATCTAATTCTTTCTGGATTTTGGATAGCTCCATATTCTTTTCAGGTAGACCTGTAATATTAGACATCACTTCACTCTTCTTGTTTCTATATATTCCTAATCGTTGCTGAGCCTCTTCTATTTCGTGATTAATTCCTTTCTGTATAACCTTTACCCTCTCTTGAATTTGTTTATCCAATAGACCCAAAGTGGGATGACTAGGTTTGTAGTCTATTAATAACCTATTTCGCTCTTTTATTAGAGGTACTAAATCTTTGTCATCATTTAGTTGAAGTGATTCTATTGAATGTGCAGTATTTATATTGACCTCGCGTTTTACTCTTTCTAGAAGACTTAGTTTCAGTTCTAAAACTTCTATTTCTTTCTTGTACGTTTCCATTTCACTAATGCTAGATGTCATTTGAGATTCTGGATTATAAGCCGAATTCAATTTAACATAGCTCAATTTTTGATCTTGACTGACTCTTAATTGACCATTGATTGTATCTAAATATTCGCTGATATATTTTATGGAGTTTTCAAGTTTTTCCGCGTTCTCAATTTGATCTTGAACTAAAAACCCATTGATTAAGCTGTTTAACAAAGCCTCTGATTTAGATGGATTAGGACTTTTAATCGAGAAGTGAATATTGGGATTTGAGTTCGTAACTTGGACCTGGGATAACATATAATTCCGAACATTTTCGTTTGAATTGAAAACTAGAATATAATCTCCCTCAATAGTGGCATCTACCTTTACTATTTTCAGTTTGAGGTCATTATTGAAATATACCTTTTCTGTTCTTAGATTATTAATCTGAATAGTCTTTCCTTTGACAACATAAGATAAATCATAGGTTTTGTTATTGTTAAAATCAATTTCTATCTCAGAGTTGAAAAGAGATTTATTATATATTTCATAATTATTATCTACCATGAACCCTGCACCAGGATTTAGTTCAAACCTTTTGTAAAACATTCTTCCTTTCTTAAAATATTGGACATTCAGATGGAGTGAATCCATGAGCTTATTGACCAACAAGTCAGATTTAATTACCTGAATGTCTCTATTGATTTTATCTTCTTCATTTGATTTTAAGAATTCAACACCCTTACCGTCAATTAGAGAATTCGTGTTTTCCTTTTTCTTGATTAATGTGGCAGTTGTTTCATACACCGGTGTAGTGTAGCGCAGGTATAGAAAAGGGATTAGAAGGCTGAAAAAAAGCAGTATTGCTATGAAGATAAATGATTTCCTAGCTACATATAATATAAACTTAGTATCAAAATTGTCAAAGAAATCTTGAACAAAATCTTTATTAATAGGTTGTGATTCTTGACTCAATGTTAATTTATTATTTAGTAACTGTAACGAGAAGTACAACCGTAGAGAGTATTCCTGACAGAATGGCCAAAGGCGTAGTAACTGCCGGAGCTATGTCGTTCATAGCGTGAATAAATTTTCGCTGCTTTTCAGGAATGTAGACTATGTCCTTCGATTGCAGGGTTATTTCTGAATTTCGAATTCCTTGAAAAGTTTGCAAATCTACTTTAAATATTGTTGGTTGTTTTAAATCCCCTCTTATAATTAATATATCCGATGTACTCAATTGCCGCTCTAATCCACCTGATTTTGCGATCACTTCAAATATATTAGTAGGGGTTCTATTTAAACTCACTACGGTGGCTATATTACCCTTAAACACAAAAACTCTTCTATTTTCTACCTTGAGAGCTACATACGGTTGGATATAATCCTTCTCAAATTTTCTTTCTAATAAATCTTTCAATCCCGATTCGGTAAGTTTACCTACGCTAAGACTTCCTATAACAGGAATCGTGATTTTACCTTCGTTAGAAACTATGTAAACTCCTTGACCAGATGACTGTTGACCGCCTTCTTGCGTATTGGTGACACTAGTTTTTATAGCCTCAATCAGCTGCGCCCCTTGGCGGGTATATAGCTTTATAGTTATCTCATCACCAGGTTGAATGAGGTAATCGTTATTTAGCTTATCAATGGAAGAACTAATTTTCATAGTATCCATATCCTTAAACATTGCATTTTGGTAGGTTTTACAAGAACCAAGTAAAAAAACGAATGAAATAATGGTGATTAGTGACCTTAACTGACTCAAAGCTTAAATTAATATGCCCAAAAGTAAGCACTTTTATTCAGATTGATTGAAAAATTCCTTTGGGCTCACACCGAACTCCTTTTTGAAGCTGTATGAGAAATAGGTAGTAGAGCTAAAGCCAACTTTGAATGCGATTTCAGTTACATTAGCTACTTTATTTTTTATCAGTTCTTTAGCCTTTTCCAATCGTATTTTTTGAATATAGAAATTTGGAGTAGAATTATTTACTTTTTTGAATTTTCTAATCAGCGTAAATCTACTGACATTCAAATGTTTGGCAAGATCGTTAACCGAAAGATTCTCGTCTTCGATGTGATTTAAAACAAATTCTTTAGCCTGATGCAGAAATACCCTATCGGATGAAACAAGTTCTTCATCATTCATTTTCAATATATTATTGGAGAATTTGTCCAGAATTTTTTTGCGTTGTTCTAGCATATTGCTGACAGTTTTTGAGAGCTCCTCGACATTGAATGGTTTGGTAATATAGGCATCTGCTCCGGATTCAAGACCTTGCAGTTTATCATTTACTTGGGTCTTGGCTGTCAAAAGAATGACAGGAGTATGATTTAGATTATCATCTTGTTTGATATAATTGCAGAGTTCTATTCCATTCATTAAAGGCATCATGATATCACTGACTACTATGTCTGGGATATGTTTTTTAATTTTTGCCACGGCATCTCTACCATGATCGGCGGTATATACCTTATAGGTATCTTGAAATACTTCCCTCAGTAGTTTTTGAATCTCTAAATTGTCTTCTACTATGAGAATAGAATTCTTTTTATGAAGATTCGATTCTGCCAACTCTTCGGGAGTTTTTTCTTGTTTTTTTATCTTTTCAATTCGCTCTATTGGCAGGGTAATCGTAAACTTCGCGCCTTTATGGACATCACTATCTAGCTGTATATCGCCGTTGAGTAGCTGCACCAATTCTTTCACGAAACTCAAGCCCAATCCGCTTCCTTTGACATTTTTGCTGGTCGGGATTCGATAGAATTTATTGAAAATATTATCTTGATGTTCTTTGGCGATGCCTAATCCATTGTCTTTGATAATGATAATCAATTGGTCATGGTCTATTTCTGCTTTAAATTCAATAGTCCCACCTTCCTCGCTAAATTTCAGGGCATTAGACAATAAATTGCTTATGATTTTTTCTATTTTATCCGTATCGAAATAGCCCTGTACATTTTTCTTTGGCAGGTGATAGATAAAATTGATCCCCTTGTCATGAATTTCTGGTTCGAAGAGGTGGATCATATGCCATAAAAGAGGATTGATCGTTCCCGCCTTTTTCATTACAGGCATTTTACCTTCTTCTATTTTATTGATATCTAGAAGTTGGTTCAAAAGATGTTGCATGTGCTGCACATGCGTGGAAACATTGGCCATTTTTGAGCGAATCGTATCCACATCTGTTTCATTTTTCAGCATTTCCAACGGCGTATTGATTAGTGTCAGTGGAGTGCGAAATTCATGGGTGAGGTAGGAAAATAGATTGTTCTTATACTCATTGATTTCCCGTTCTTTCGTGTATTCCAATTCTTTTTTCTCTAGCTCGAAGTTGACTTGGACTTCATTGACCTTTGCCTGCAGAGAGAAGTTAAATAGATTGCTATTCAGCTGTGTCAGCTCCTTCAGCACCTCATAGGCCTTGAGTTTCTCCTTATTTTTATCATAAGCCCGATACAGGTTATCATAGATTTTTCTGAGTTCAAAATTCTGCTTTATTTCCAGCGCCATAGACTTTGCCAGTTCTAGATTCTCTATGGCTTGCTTGGCATCACCCATTTTTAGATAGGTTTCTCCCATCATATTGTGCAGTTTGAGGAGTTCTAATTTGTACTGGATTTTCTCCAGAATCTCCTTGGCTTTTTTATAGTGAGCCAGTGCCTCTTCATACTTCTCGAAATCTCCATATATACTTCCTAACGTAGATGTAGCATTGGCATAGCCCACTTGATCCGTCGATTTTTCAAAGCTCTCTACAGATAATCGGGCATATTTAAAAGCAAGCTTGGTTCGATTTTCTTCCTTATAGATTAGTGAAATACCAAGTAAAGCTTTGGCATATCTATCGTGTAAATTATTTTCTTTTAGCCTATCTAAATCTTCTATATAGAGCTGCTTTGACTTATTGAAATAATTTAAGGTCAAATAAATATTTGCAAGATTGGATTTAATAATGAAATAATTATCATTCTCTGAAAACAACTTAATATTTTCATAAGCTTTATGATAGTATTCTAAGGCGTGATTTAATTCTCCAGTATCTAAATAGAAATTGCCAATAGAATTAAGTGCTACAGCAATGCGTATAGGTTCTCCAAACTTTGTGTAATTCTCTAATGATTTAAAAATATACTCAAAAGAAGTTTCATAATCACCTTGCAGTCTTTTTATATAACTTAAATCTTTATAAATTGCTCCAACCCAATTATATTCCTTATTTTCAATACGAATTGGAAGAACAATTTCTATTAATTCCTCAAATACTTCTTTAAAAGCTGGATTTTGCTTAAATGTTTTATAGAAAATAGATGTAATTTGTATGACTAAATCATTATTTTCTGTTGCTTCAAAGCCTTTAAACTGAGAGTAGATTTCAAAGACTTCGTTAAGTTCTAGTTTATTGATATCTAAATACTTATACTTATCGTAAAGTTGTTCAAATTTTTCTATTTTTCCTCCCACTTTGTTATTTTGTTAAGATTTCCAAAATATTGCGATAATTTTCTTGTGTAAATATAATTTTTTTTTATTATCTTTGTAGCAATAAGTTTTTGGTTTTTCAGTTATATAAACCAATAGAGATATGAAAAGGTTAGTTATTTTATTTTTAGTTTGTAGTTTCGTGCTGTTTCTTAAGGCTGATGGAGGTCCTAGTGATTTGGTTATCGTAAATCCATATGGTAGCCCTGCTGGGACAGAAGGAAATGTTGATGAATTATATATTGAATTTTACGACATGACTGGTAAGAAATTAAATCTAGTTTATACAATAGATCCACTTACTGGCAAGATAACCATCAAAGGTGGTACGGGAACAGTCATCGTTTCTGTCACTAATAAAAAGACGTTGGAAAAGAAGACTTCTAAGGTTGTTTTCGTCAGCGCTGGATAGGTAATTTTTCACCGCAAAGTTCGCAGAGTTTTTCGCAAAGTTACAAAAGGTCTTAGCCTTGAAGACGCCAAGGCAAGAAGATTTATTCAATGCTTTCCACTTATTACTTCTACGGTAGACTGGTCCGTGTGAAATATTTTACCACAAAGTTCACAACGTTTTTCGCAACGGCACAAAGGTTTTTTGTCACGAAGAAGCTAAGATAATAAAGCTAAGTATTTACTTCTTGTTATGGTTCTCCATAGAATTAGATTAGTTATTCAGTGTTTTCCGTGATTTTTGCGAGAAAATTTAAACCACAGAGAAAGCAAAGATTTATGAACACAAAAGCGCTAAGGAATAAAGGTAACAGTGCATTTCTAGCCATTGCAGATTGTCCACTTCGACTGCATACTGTGACTTTCCCTACTGCACACTGCGACTTGTAACTGTGACTATATACTGCCCACTTATTTCCTACCATTCCCAGTAAAAATTGAATACCCAAGTCCTATAGAGACCCAAGGTTTATTTCTATAGATGTAGCTATCAAAAATAGGATTGCTGCCACTTAGCATATCGATGCCTGTGAATATGCCCACCTGTGCATTCCCAAACTCTAGCATAACTCCAAGAGAAGGTGTAAATGCTAAAGTCTCTTGTCTGTTCCTCACTTTTCCATTCGTAGAGAAACTATCTAAGGTCACTCCCGTTACTCCTATGCCCAATATCCCACTAAAGCTCAAAGGTGCGAAATCGCTCTTGGTGTATTTCACGCCAAAAGTAGAACCGATTGTAAAATCCTTCGAAAAATCAAAAGGCCCAAACCGTAACTTGATAGGCGTAATGACACTTCCGAGTGTGAAGGCATAGCGCTGTGTATTGGATGGAATGGCTTTATAGTCTAGCTGTGCCTTTGTGATTCTAAAATATTTATAATATTCTATATCATCATCTTCGAAGTTGAGTTTTTTACCCTTGCGCTTTCTAGATGGTAGAATAAATCGTATAATGCAGGTATCCTTTTTCATCTCTATGAGGAGGAATTTAGAGCCTATCTGTGCGGTCAGTCGCTCATTGTCTAGCTTAGTACCTTCTACATCACAGCGATACATAGGGCACTCGAGAATAAACTCATACTTGCGGTAAAAATCTCGCGTATTCACGCTCGTAGTCGACTGAGGTGAGCTGGACATAGATGATGTCTGAGCAATTAGTGGTTTAATCTCTACACTTAAATAAAATATAACTATAAGTTTGAAAATTGTTTTGATAGAATAAATTTAAAAATTAAAAAATAGATTTAATAACACTATTGTCCGACAAAAATAATCAAAGGATAGCCATTACAGCTATCCTTTTTTTGATAACTTTGTTTTTGCACCACAAAAGTTATCATGGACAAAAATACAAAATCTCTCGGACAGCCGATTCTAAATCAAATTTTCA
>JAJTHM010000031.1 GCA_021297855.1 Sphingobacteriales bacterium
CAGTGCAAATATGATTTCCATTCGGATTTTAGATATTAGTGGAAGATTAATTTATTCAAATGAATTACCAAAAGGCCTCAAACAAATAGAATTGAATAGTGAGGAATTGAATATGAAAAGGGGTGTGTATTGGATAATTATCGAGGATAAGTTCCAAATCCATACGCTGAAAGTACTGAAGGAATAAGAAATCTAAGTTTGTGTTATTCACATACATCCACTCGTATGGATACTCGTCTATTCTTGGCTCGGCACTCTTCCGTGTCATTGGCGGGGCAGATGGGGTGCTCTTGTCCATAACCCTCGTACCGCATACGGGTAGAGTCGATGCCTATGGCAGCAATGGCTCGTGCCGCTGCTGCTGCGCGAATAGCCGATAATCGAATATTGGCTTCAGGATCCCCAACATTATCTGTATATCCGCCAATTTTAAATTTCTTTTTCGGATAAGATTTAAATATTTTGGCGAGTAAAATAATTTGTTCATTCGATATTTCTTTTAGAGTATCTGTACCAGATTTGAATATAATTCTATCCATATCGAACCAAGTTTTTTTAAGCTCACTTGTACCACACTTAGCTTCAAGATATTCCACCAATCTTTTTTCAGTTCCATTTTCTGGTACCTTGATAAGAGACCCATCAGGTAAACGAATTTCAACCATGCCCCCTAGCGTTTTTTCCCAACTAGCTTTGGCTTCCAAGGAGGTCTGATCTAGCCCAAGGCTATCCACTTTTCCTGTGGCAGGTTTTTTAATAGATGCTGTATCGGCAGTAGTATATTTCGCACTAAAGCGTTTAACGCTTTCAAAACCTTTCATTTGGAACAACCACCATAAAATGGCGCCTAGAATTAGGAGAAGAAACAACCACCATAACCACTTCCAATTGCTTTTTTTGGACTTCTTTTCCTCCTCTGATAGAATTGTTCCAAGTTTGCTCTGCGGTTTCGAACCTGCATCACTGTACAATTCATCCGCCATTGTTTTCATTTCAATAAATTCATCTATAGGCTTATTGTCCTCTATGGTTACGTGAGAATCTACAGAACTCTCTATGACTTGTTCAGGGGTTGGTGGATTGTTATTGTATCGCTCATCGTCTAGCTCAAATTCATCTAATTCCGATTCAGATACGTTATTTTCCTTTACTTCCTCTGCAGCAGGTTCAATAAGATCTCTTTGAAAAGATTCGAGTAAAGGGGAGCTGATAATTTTAGTGGGCTCGTCTATTTGACCTGAGTTTATTACTTTTTCCTCGGTTGTTCGCTCCTGTTTTGTCTCGACGGTGGTTGTGCTGGCTTCTATATTTAGAGATTCTTTCTCTTCTTTTATAATATCGGACGTAGGAACAATGCTAGTATTCTCACTATCTGGGTAGGCTATGGCTTCATCTTCCGAGTTGATTTGATTGAGCGCTATAAATGTTTCAACTTCTTCTCTCATGGGATAACTTCTAGCTATTTCTTTATTATTGCCAGCTAATAAAATAAGAAAGTGAGCTCCATGGGCAGACTCTGTTCGATAATTATTTTTATCACTCCGGTTTTTTATCACTGAGTGAATTCCACGATCCCTAGAGGATTCAGAGGAATAGCCTTCGCTTCTCAAAAAAACTTTATTATTTTTTATCCAAGCAAAATAGAATAGACCGTTCGAATGTTTAAATTCTATAAAACCTTTGTGGATTGAAGACATGGAGTCAACAATTCTCTCCTCATATTCTCTTACTATTAAATAATTATCTTCCATATCATTCGAAATTATGTATACGCAAAGATAAGATGGAAATGATTTTCCAACAAATTAATCTAAATTAGGAGTAAAATAAAGTAGGCTTAGCTAAAGAAATCTTTCATCTTGCTAAAAAATCCTTCCTTAGATTTTGAGTTAATATCGGGATTGAAATTACTGGAGTTGACTAAACTCTCCATAGCCTTTTTTTCTTCAGAAGTAAGACTTTGTGGTGTCCATGCATTGATGACAATGAGTTGGTCACCCTTCCCATAGCCATTGACATCGGGAATTCCTTTTCCGCTCAAACGCAATATTTTTCCTGCTTGAGTGCCGGGTTTGATATTGACTTTGACATTGCCATCTATTGTAGGTATGACCACATCAGCGCCTAGAGCTAATTTAGCAAAATTAATATTGAGGTTGTAGATGATGTTTTTATCATCGCGAATAAATGTAGCGTGATCTATTTCTTCTATTTGGACAATAAGATCTCCGCGACTTCCTCCATTTTCTCCTTGGTTTCCCTCGCCACGAAGAGAAAGACTCATGCCTTGTTGAACACCAGCTGGTATATTAATCTCTATAGTATCTTTTGATGCATTGACCCCCTTCCCGGAGCATTCTTTACAAGGTTTTAGAACCACCTCTCCCTTGCCTTCACAAGTAGGACAAATGGATTCTGTCTGAAATTGGCCTAAAAATGTAGATTGAACTTTTCTTATAACTCCAGACCCATTGCATCTTTTGCAGCTTTCTTTGGCATTGGCTTCATTAGCGGCACCTGAGCCTTTACAGCTATTACAATTGGTTTTTCGCTGGATATTCACCTTTTTTGTTGTGCCTTTAGCAATCTCTTCTAAGGTCAATTTCGTAGTGATACGAATACTAGAACCTCTGCTAGTTCTATTGCCACCTCGACTTCTAGAACCTCCGCCGAATAAATCTTCGAAGCCTCCACCACCTCCGCCGAAGACATCACCGAAGTTTCGGAAAATATCTTCCATATTCATTCCCCCTCCAAATCCGCCCCCTCCGAAGCCACCGTTCCCGTCAAAGGCTTGGTGTCCAAACTGATCATATTTTTGTTTTTTCTCAGCGGTGCCTAATACATCATAGGCTTCGGCTGCCTCTTTAAATTTCTCTTCAGCGGCTTTATCGCCTTGATTTCTATCTGGATGATATTTAATCGCTAGCTTGCGATAAGCATCTTTTATCTCCTTATCCGTGGCGCTTTTACTGACGCCTAATATTTCGTAATAATCTCTTTTAGCCATATAATAGTGGTTAGTTTATATAGTTTGTATGGTGTTTGGACACAGTTGATAGTCGCATTAATAAGTGGTCAGTTGAAAGTAAAATGAAAGAAGTGCGATGGAATTCTCAAATCAAACATTCATTTTCAAATTTTCAAATTGACCCATTTTCAAATTAATCAAATTATTTCCCTACCACTACTTTAGCGAATCGAATGACTTTTTCATGCATTATATACCCGCTTTCTATCTCATCTATAACCTTGCCTTTTTGGCTTTCATCGGGCACAGAGATTTCTGTAATTGCTTCATGTTTCTCTACATCAAAATTCATACCCTTCGCTTCTATTTTCTTAACCCCTTTTTTCTCTATGGATTTGTTTAGTTTGTCATAAATTAAGTTTATTCCTTCCTTTATAGCTGACATATCTTCTGACCCTTCAAAGGACTTAATGGCTCTTTCGAAATCATCCTTCACCGAAATCATTTCGAGAATGATATCCTTGCCCGCTATGGCATAAAATTCTCTTTGTTCCTTAGCGATCCTTTTTTTATAATTGTCGAATTCTGCGAATAGGCGAAGAAACTTATCCTTTTGTTCAGCAAGTTCAGATTCCAATGAATTTGCGGCATTTTCAGTTTCTTTATTGTCGATTTCTTCATGATGTGCCTCTTGGTTCAATTGCGGATCTTCATTCACGCTCTTTTCTTTATCTTCCATTTAACTTTGTTTTAATTAGGTGTACATCAAATAATCTTCCAAATGGTTTAATGTTGACATTTTGACAGCAAAAAATAACCCAAAATCTACAGACGAACTGTAGATTTTGGGTTTTATGAATGCATTGAGAGTTACTGCAAATGTTATTTTGCCACGTTCACGGCTCTTTTTTCACGAATAACCGTTACTTTTATCTGACCTGGGTAAGTCATATCATTCTGAATTTTTTGTGCTATTTCAAAGGATAAATCTTCCGACTCCTTATCGCTGATTTTATCACTTTCTACTATGACTCTAAGCTCTCTTCCCGCTTGTATTGCGTATGCTTTCTCCACTCCTTTGTAGCTTCCCGCTATTTGTTCCAATTCTGTAATTCGCTTCATGTAGCTTTCCATAACCTCTCTTCTGGCGCCAGGTCTAGCTCCTGATATGGAATCGCACGCCTGAATAATAGGAGAAATCATAAACTTCATCTCAATTTCATCGTGGTGAGCCCCTACAGCATTGCATACAGCAGGATGTTCCCCATATTTCTCACATATTTTCATACCTAGAAGCGCATGTGATAACTCGGATTCTTCGTCAGGGACCTTGCCAATATCATGAAGAAGTCCAGCGCGTTTTGCCAATTTTGGATTTAGTCCTAATTCGACTGCCATGGTGGCGCAAAGATTCGCTACTTCACGTGAGTGCATCAAGAGGTTTTGACCATAACTCGAACGGAATCTCATTCTACCTATATAGCGTATTAACTCAGGGTGCATACCTTGAATATTCAAATCTAGAACGGTTCTTTCTCCTATTTCTACGATATGATCTTCCAATTGTTTTTGTGTTTTGAGCACTACCTCTTCGATTCTAGCCGGGTGAATACGACCATCGGCCACTAGTCTCTGAAGGGATAACCGAGCAACCTCTCTTCTTATCGGGTCATAGCCAGAGATGATGATAGCTTCAGGGGTGTCATCTACGACCAGTTCACAACCAGTAGCGGCTTCTATAGCCCGTATGTTTCTACCTTCTCTTCCTATGATTTGACCCTTCTGATCATCGCTATCTAGGTTAAAAACAGAAACTGTATTCTCAATAGCATATTCTGAAGCGGTTCTTTGAATAGATTGAATAATTATTTTTTTTGCCTCTTTATTGGCTTTGTTCATAGTTTCTTCTATGATGATCTTAGATTGCTTCATGGCCTCGCTCTCTGCTTTAGCTCGGACGCTTTCTATAAGTTGCTGTTTCGCATCCTCCTTAGACATTCCAGAGATTTTTTCTAGCTCTTGTTGAAAGGTAACATGCTGTTTTTCTACTTCTTCTTGTTTTTTTTCTAGTGTTTCTTGTTGTTTTGCTAGAAGAGCTCGTTCATTTTCTACCTCCTTGTCCTTCCTAGATTGTTGTTCTATTTTTTGAGAAAGTTGAGATTGACGGTTTTTAAAGTCTGATTCCTTTTGAATGAGCTTAGATTCTCTATCTCGAGTAGATTTTTCAAACTCAGCAGTGAGTTTGAGTTTTTCTTCTTTAGCTTCGATTAATTGATTTTTCTTAATGTTCTCTGCTTCTTTTTTAGCATTTTCTACTATACGAAGAGCTTCTTTTTTGCTTTCTTCTTCCAGCTTGGTTACATCGGATGAGACACTTTTCTTTCCGAAAATAAACCCAGCTAATGTCCCAAGAAGTCCTAAGATTCCTAAAACAATTAACACTATTGGATTTTCCATAATTTTTGAACTAGTTTATATATTAATTTAATACGTTAATTAAATCAATATGCTCTAAAACAAAGACTTAACTATTCAAAGCAGCATCGAGCAATCCTTCTATCTTATCGATTTCAGGCTCTAAGCTAAGGTCAGGAGTGGAGGGGACTTGACTAGGGTTATTTTGCTGTGCATACATTTGTAAAATACACATGGCTAAATAGTCCTGATTGTCCTTCGCATCATACACAGACTTTAATTGTTCTATTCTGTGGTTGACGGATTTCACTATACTAAGTATCTTCTCCTCATCTTGCTTAAAGATTTTGAGCGGATACGTTCTATTAGCTATGACCACCTCACGGTGGACTCTCTCCTGCTGACTCATAGTTTCTCTATCTGCGCTATACAGTTATCTATTTCAGATATATATTGATCTATTTGAGCTTTAATTTGTTCTTTTGTTAAATTCTCGACCGCTAAGGTATTGAATTTTAACTTATTTTCTGCGTTTTCTTTTTCCGATAATAGTTTTTCTAGATTCAATTTCAGTCTATTCTGCACGTCCCTAGAGAGTTCTAATTCAGATTTTAATTTTTCATTTTCAGTTTTTAACTCTTTGGTAAGAGTAGCTAGTTTTTGAATTTTCTCATAAATAGAGTCTAGGCGTGCTTGCATTTTAGTTTATTTAGTGGTCAGTAGATAGTGAGCAGTTAAAAGTATAAAGTTAAAAGTGCATTTATTTGGGGTATAACTTACAATTTACCTATAAATCACGGTTTCTAATCAATTCACATTATCTCTTTAAAAATAATTTTCAAATTATCACATCGACTCATCTTCACATTAACAAATTACCCCGCTTCCGCTTCTACTTCCATCACTTCAGGAACCATCCGCTTGAGTAGTCCCTCAATTCCCGACTTTAATGTAATCTGCGATGACGGGCAGCCACTGCAAGAACCCTGCATTTTCAGTTTGACTAAACCATTTTCAAAGGAATGAAAGGCAATAAAGCCACCATCTTTTTCTACAGCGGGTTTTACATATTTTTCCAGCAAGTCTTTGATTTTTCCTTCTACTGTGTCCTCTTTTTCGCTCATTTTTTCAGCTAGCTGAGTATCAAGGTATGACTTTGTGACGATATCAAAATTATTTTCGATGTACATCTTTATATAGTCTCTAGCTTCACTCATATACTCATACCAGTCGTTTGGAATGCTCTTGGTTAGGGTCACAAAATTGTTTGAAACAAAAACCCCAGATAGCCATTCGAATTTTTCAAATAGACTATCCGCTAGAGGAAATTCACTAGTATCTTCGCCGTGTCTTCTATCTATGATAATGTTTGGCAATAAAATCTGGTTAGTAACTAATTTTAAACTCTCAGGATTCGGAGTTTGCTCAAAATATATTTCAATTGGTGTTTGCATCTAATGAAGTTTTACGTTCTAACGTGTAAATTAAAAATTTAATTCCTTAAAGGTCTTTAAGATTGACCCGTGGCAATGGATTTTCTCTCATGGCTTTTTGTTTGGCACGCATATGATAAATATCCAGCGCATTGGTTATGGCATGACTCATCGATGTAGAATCTGCGATATCTTTATCGACTATATCAAGCGCTACGCCGTGGTCTGGAGAGGTTCTGACGTATGGGAGGTTGGCAGTAAAATTGATTCCTTCCCAGCCAGAGATATACTTAAAAGGGATAAGAGCCTGATCGTGATACATTGCAAGCACCCCATCAAAATGAGGAAATTTTGCCCCTCCAAAAAAACTATCCGCTGAGAATGGACCTTGAACAATTATTTTTTCTGCTTCGGCCTTCTTGATAGCTGGACTGATTTTTTCAATTTCATCTTTACCTATTTTACCATTTTCTCCGCCATGCGGATTGAGAGCCAATACCGCTATTTTAGGTCGTTGGCAGCCAAAATCGTAGGTAAGTGATTGGTTGAATAGCTTGATTTTATCATAAATCATCTGCGTCGTCAATGTTCTAGACACCTCTTCTAGCGGGATATGCTGCGTTACCATTGCTACGCGCAGGGCATCCGCAGTCATAATCATAAGGCTATCTTTTACTCCAGCTTTATTTGCCAAATACTCCGTGTGACCTGTAAATGGTGGATTAGTAGTGATAAATGCCTTATTTACTGGACCTGTGACCAGAATATCTATCTTTGATTGCTGTAGGAAGAATAGAGCATCATTAACAAATCTTAGGCTCAAAGAACCAGAGAATTCATTCGATATTCCCATGTTGACAATTACTGGCTTATCTGCACATTCTATAAGATTAGGCAGTTTTGCATGCAGCTTATATTCTCCTTGCTTTTGAAGGACATTAAAATTTGTCTTGATATTAGGCAATGCCTTCTTATAAAAATGGACGACACTTTCGGACCCAAAAACCACTATATGACAGTGCTTATAGATGCGCTCATCCTCCAAAGCCTTGAGAATAATCTGAGGACCAATGCCATTGACATCGCCCATGGTAATACCAATAACAGGCTTCTTTTTTTCCTCTACAATCATTTATATTTTTGATTTAAGGAAATGGTATAATAATCGAACACCATATCCAGAACCGCCTTTTGGCTTATAGTGTTCAGGAGCATTCAAAAATGAAGGTCCAGCTATGTCTATATGTATCCAAGGGTAATCTGTAAAGTGAGCTAAGAATTTCCCAGCAGTAATACATCCTCCTTCTCTTCCACCGACATTTTTGATGTCCGCTATATCAGACTTGATCAGTTCATCATACTCATCCCAGAATGGCATTTCAGCCACTCTCTCATGGGTATCATAACCTATTGCGGCTAGATGATTTTTTATTTCTTGTGGAGCAGATCCCATGATGGCAGCACCATGTTGTCCTATTGCCATAACTTGTGCACCAGTTAAAGTAGCTAGATCCAACACCAATTCTGGTTTATACTTTTTTGCATAGTCCAATGCATCACCTAGAATAAGCCTACCCTCAGCATCCGTATTCAAAACCTCTACCGTTATGCCTCCTCTTAGGGTAATGACGTCTCCTGGTGTATAGGCCATTTCACCAGGTCTATTGTCGGTAGCAGGTATCAGTCCAACTACATGTATCGGGAGCTTGTTCTTAGCTACAGCATACATAGCACCTACTACAGCCGCGGCTCCTGCCATATCCGATTTCATAGAGTCCATACTGCCAGGTGTGGGTTTAAGTGACAGCCCCCCTGTATCATATACGACTCCTTTACCAACCAATACATAGGGTTTTTTATTCTTGGCATTCTTTGGTTTATATTCCATGATAGTGAATGTAGGAGGCAATTGTGAACCGTAGTTTACAGCTAATAAGCCACCCATTTTCTCCTTGATGATTTCCTTTTTATCTAAAACCTTCACCGAAAAGTTTGCAGCCTTACCTAGCTTCTGTATTTCTTTACTAAATCTCTCTGCAGTCAAGGTAATTACGGGTTCATTGACAAGGGTTCTAGCGTAATATACACCCGTTAGTACTTCATTCAACTCTGCAAAGTCTGATGACTTCAACTTTGCATCATCTATACTTAGTTTTTTTAGTTGATTCTTCTTTTTGTCTGACTTATATGTCAGGAATTGATAATTTGAAAGAATTATACCCTCTGCCAAACTCAAAAGAAGGCTGGGATCGTTGACAAACGAAGTCAAACATAGGTTTTCTATATGAAACTTCTTGGTCTCTTTAAATAGGGTCGCCCCTTTTCTTCTACATTCTTCCTTGGATTTCGCCAGAGATTCTTTTGATAATTTATCAATTTGAACGGCAATTTTAGTTTCCTTCTCGGAACGAAGAATGGCTATACCACCATTTTCAGCAGATTTTTTTAATTCTGCAAGCTCCCAAGCTGTAAATCCCATTTTGGCATTTGCTGTGCCTTTCTCTAGAAGGAAGACCTTCTCTTTAGCACTGGCGATTTTCCCTGCACTTATCTGAATTGGTTTTGAATCTAACATGATTTATATTTAAACTGTGTTACAAAAAATAATTGACTATAAATTTGCAAATCTAACAATTTAAGCCAATTTCAATCCTTAATAACCGTAAAAACCACTATTAGTTGGAGTTAAAAAAAACCTTAGGGCAGCATTTCCTCATAGACCAAGTGGTTCTAAAAAGAATAGTTTCAGCAGTTGAAAGCCTGGGACCATTAAATACCCTTATTGAGGTTGGGCCTGGTATGGGTGCATTAACTCAATATTTGATAGAATCGCCCATTAAAGATTTTTATCTCATTGAAAAAGATGACCGATTCATAGTAGAATTGCCCAAAAAGTTTCCTAGTCTAAAGGGTAAAATCTTTCATCAAGATGTATTGAGCTTTGATTTTAAGAAGGAGCTGGATAGGGAGGTTACCATTGTAGGCAATTATCCTTATAATATATCTAACCTAATCATGTTTTGGATCATAGAAAATTCGGAATATGTAGTGAATAGTGTCGGTATGTTTCAAAAAGAAGTAGCTAAGCGAATTGCTGCCATGCATGGATCAAAGGACTATGGGATTTTGAGTGTCTTGACTCAATCGATGTATGAGGTAGAATATCTTTTTGATATACCCGCAGAGGCCTTTGACCCGCCTCCGAAAGTAGTATCTGGAGTAATCAAAATGCAAAGGCGACAAGAACCATTGGCAGATTACACTAAGTTAAAACGACTTGTCAAGGCTGCATTTAATCAGCGGCGAAAAATGCTCAGCAATTCATTAAAAGGAGTTCAGTTTTCAAATCCCAACGCCTTCGACTTAGTTAAAAATTTGCGCCCTGAGCAGTTGAGTTTGGAACAATTTTGTGCGCTTTCCAAAGATCTAATCTAAGATGACAAAAAAAGCCCTCATTACCGAAGAGTTTCATCCGATTCTCACAGAAGGACTCGAACGCATGGGCTATTCCTGTTGTCAAGATTGGGAGTCAACCTCAGATACGGTGAAGGCATCCATTCATACATACGAACTACTAGTCATCAATAGTAAAATACGGGTTGATAGAAATATGCTTGATCTAGCTACAAAACTAAAAAGCATCATTCGCATTGGTTCCGGATTGGAAATTGTAGACCTAGACGCGTGTTTAGAAAAAAATATACAAGTTATTTCCACTCCAGAAGGCAATGCTAATGCAGTAGCGGAGCATGTATTAGCATTTATATTATCGTCATACACTAATTTATTTCGAGCCCAGACCGAATTGATGCTGGGCCAATGGAATAGAGAACCTAATCGAGGCGAAGAACTGAGTAGCAAAGTACTAGCGGTCATTGGGTGCGGGAATAATGGCAGTCGTTTGGTCAATTTGCTGTCAGGATTTAAAACGGAGATACTTATATATGATATCCAAGACATTCGGAGTCGAATAGTAAATCCTCATGCACGACAAGCATCCATGGAATCAATATTTCAAAATGCGGAGATTGTTTCTTTTCATATACCTTTAAATCCGTCAACCCAGCACCTCATTCAATTGAATTATCTTAAACATTTTCAAAAACCGATTGATTTAATCAATACCTCACGAGGGGGAATATGCAAGGAAGAGGATTTATGGCAGGCGCTCAAAGGGGGCTATGTAAAAAGGGCTTTCCTAGATGTCTTTGAAAAAGAACCAATTAGGCTGACAGAAGAGTCAAAAAAGCTAATACAAGATGGCAAACTATTTATAAGTCCTCATATAGCAGGTTGGACAAATGAAAGTAAAAAGCGCATGGCAGAAATAGCCATAGAAAAGATTAAATCGACTAATTTCCTATAAACTGTCACTTTTTTTTATATTATTTAAACAAAACTGCTAAATTTGCTCGGTTTTTTTGTGCACCTTTGCACTAAGAAAATAATTAGTAACATTGAATTAGGAGAAGATATGAACAAATTTTTACAATTAGTCTGCATTTTACTTATTACGTCATTTTCTGCGAAAGCACAGACTGGGGAGATTCAGGGACGAGTTTTAGACGACAAAGGGGAGCCTGTGCCGTTTGCTATTGTTGTAGTTATTCGTGATCAAGCAGGAAAAGAACTTACCTCGAAAGGTACCAAGGCCGATGCCAATGGATATTATACTCTAAAAGGTATGAATCCTGGCACTTATAATCTAATGGCTAAGTCAGTTGGCAAACCTAGTACAATAGAGATAGGAGTCCAAGTATTCGGAGGAAGGCCTGTGGAAGTGAATTTCGTCATGGAACAAAAGAGTAACACAAAAAAGGAAGTAATTATTAAAGCAGCGGCAACCGCTAAACCAAAAAAGATTATTGATGTTTTTCAACCAAAAGATAATACAATTGGTGCGGCCGAAGTAAAAGATGCAGCGGTAAGAGATGTCAGTTCAATTGCAGCTTCAGCAGGTGGAGTCATTCAAGAAGATGTAGGATCTTCAAGTTTAAATATTGGAGGAGGTCGTGATAATGGGGTTACTTTTTTTGTTGACGGAGTTAAGATGACAGGGTCAGCGGGTGTACCACCAAATCAAATACAACAGATGGAAGTTATTACAAGCGGTGTTCCAGCAAAATATGGAGACGCTAACTCTGGAGTTATTAGTATAATAACAAAAGGACCTTCAGATAAATTAATGGGGACTGTGGAAGGGCTGACTTCAAAATTTCTAGATCCTTATGGCTATAAATTAGGCAATTTTAGTTTGAGAGGACCACTAATTAGAGCAAAAGCTACCTATGATAGCACTAATCCAAGGTTCCCTATAAAACTGAAAGGAGATCCTATTCTAGGTTTTTCAATCGGGGGTGAATATATTCACGAAGATGATTATGTGCCGACATTAAATGGGAATTGGAAGGTGAAAGATGATGTTTATGACAGAATTTTAAATAATCCATATAGACTTTCAGATGATAGGTCACAATTATTGTTAGAGCAATCTTTTCTTAAGATAGAAGACCTAGAAAGAACTAATTCACATCAAAATTTAGATGCAAGAACAATCCGATTGAACGGAAAGATAGATTGGAAGGTTAAACCTAATAGCACAAACATTACTTTAGGTTTTAGAGGGGAAGACAAAGAGTCCAAAGAGTTTGTAAGGAGATATTCACTGCTCAATTTTCAAAACAATCCAATAAATAGAGATAAGAGTTTTAACGTTTATCTTCGTTTGTATCAACCTCTATCAGGGAAGAACGATGAAAAAAAGTTTATTAGAAATGCCAATATGACCTTACAAATCGATGCTACCTTATCTGGTCGTGATCAAAAGAGTCCTTTTGCAGGAGAGAACCCATGGAATTACGGATATATCGGGAAGTTTACAGAAAACAATTTGTATAACTATACTAGAGAATCAGGAGGAGACGGGACTAGAGTATACTATGCCCCAAATCAATATTTGACTTTTACTGATTTTGTAACAGCAAATAGCTATACTCCTAATGGCGTAACTTTTGAGGCAGGTAAGGTAAATCCACTAGCAGCCCGACAAACAAGAGCATTCATTGATCTGTATAATGCTACAATTGGTCTTAATAAGGGTAAATTAAGATCAATTAATGATATTGAGAACAACCAAGGTGTGGTAAATGGAGCTAGACAAAGTGTTACGGTGCACGATTTGTTTTTTCCAGCAGCAAGAATGTTCAATGGATTGCAAAAAGAAGAAAATCTTCAATTTAGGGCTTCTGGGTCAATAAATTTTGATATACAGCCTGTAAAGAAATCCAATACTGGCAAACTAGTCAAGCACACAATAGAAGCAGGATTTGAAATTGAACAAAGAATAAATAGAAAACATCAAATCAATCCTCTTACTCTATGGAGTGTAGCACAGTCTGCACTTTTAAACACCCATCTCTCCCCAAATAATACTGCTAATTATAACCCGTTAATGATAATGAGAAGTGGAACGGTTCGCATGAGACTTCAGGATTATATGAAACAAGATACTATAACTTTTGCAGCCTTTGACACTTTGTTATATGACAAGGAAGTTTCAAACGGACAAATGACTAATTTTTCTAGAAATCTAAGAAATGATTTGTTTGGCGGGGATTCATTGACTAGAATTAATATACATGAATTAGATCCCAATCAAATGAAAATGGAATGGTTCTCGGCGGAGGAAATTTTAAACAACAATTTTATTGGGGGAAACAATTTATATGGTTATGATGTATACGGAAATACAATTACTACTGCAACAAAGTTCAATAATTTTTTTACAGCAAAAGATAAAAACGGCAATTTTAAAAGAGATGTAGCCCCATTTATGCCGAGATATGCAGCGGGTTATATACAGGACAGGTTTCAACTAGGGTCTCTTGCCTTAAATGTAGGATTCAGGTTAGATTACTTCGATCCAAATTCAAACGTTCTTATTGACCCATATGTACCACAGGGAGGAAGAACAATAGGCATGGTAGATTCAATTAATAGAGGCAAAGCTTTACATCCTACTAATCTGCCATCAAGTGCAGTCGTCTATGTTGATAAGTCTGTGGATCCAACGAGAATCACTGGCTACAGAGTTGGTAGACAATGGTATGATAAAGGTGGAAAAGAACTAGGGGGCCCTCAGTCTATAGAATTAGCCTCTGGAGGTGGAGTTCAGCCCTATTTAATTGGAAACACAAAAGAAGAAAGAGACAAAAGAGAAATGAGTTCTAAGACTTTTGACCCAACTTTAATGTTTAAGGAGACGAGTGCAAAATTTGCATTCTCTCCTAGAGTAAATTTTTCATTTGCTATAGATACGAATGCACTATTATTTGCACATTATGATGTTCTAAACCAAAGACCTGAGCAAGGGGCAACCATAGCTACCGCATTAAATTATTATAATTTATTACAGCGGAGAAATACATCCTTTATAAATAATGCCGATCTCGGTTTTTCAACTACTACGGATTTAGAAATCGGATTCAAACAAGCATTAACACGTAGATCTTCCCTTACTGTAAATTTTCAATATCGAGAATTTGCGAATCAAGTAGGGGTTACAAGTTATATTGGAGCCTATCCTTCCACGTATACAACTTATGCTAATAGTGAATTTTCAACTGTGAAGTCTATTGGATTAGCCTTTGAACAACGAAGAGTAAATAACCTAAGGTTGAAAGCGAATTATACTATGCAGTTTGCAGAAGGAACTGCTTCTTCAAGCAATGCTCAGATCGGATTAATCAACGCTGGCGTTGGAAATTTAAGAGTAATAAATCCATTAGACTTTGATACAAGACACAATTTAAATTTCTCTGCGAATTATAGATGGGATAGTGATAACCCAGAAAACAAGAATGTACCAAAAGTCTTGAAAGACTTAGGCGCTAATTTAGATTTCAATTTAAGATCAGGAACCCCATACACTCAAGCTCGAAACCCTACAGCAAATGCCCTTATGTCTGAGCCTAGAATGACAAATCTTGGAGATTTAAATTCGGGTAACTTGCCTTGGCGATTTATGGCCAATTTAAAAATTGACAAAGATTTCAATTTTAATTTTGGGAAAGTAGATTCGGTAAAAGGAGATTTGTCGAGAAAAGCAATGGCATTAAATATATACCTGCAGATTACTAATTTGTTTAATTCAGCTAATGTATTAAAAGTTTATAGATTTACAGGAGATCCAACCCAAGATGGATATATAACTAGTGCGGAAGGACTATTGGACTATGATAATAAAGAGAGTATAGCTATAGGTTTTGGCAAAGCTTTTAGAGATTTATATAATGTTGCCTTAGAAATGCCAGATGATAGAAATTCTATGTTTATTCGACCTCGTATAATTCAATTAGGAGCTACGTTGTCTTTTTAAAAATAATTTTAAACTAACAAGTTATGAGAAAATATATTGTAATATTCACATGTTCTGCAGCCCTATTCGTCAATGCAGGTATTAATCTTGAAGCACAAAAAGATGTCCCGCTAGCTAATAGAGTGAGAGCGAGAGCTGGGGATTGTGTAAGAGGAGTTGCAAAGGAGTTTTTGGAGGTAAATAATATCAGAGCCACGTTATTGAATAGTGGAGATTTATGGTGGGACAGAACCAATGCTGGCTATGAAGCTCCAAAGAGAACCCAAGAACAAGTTGACAATAAGGTTAGAACATTAAGCCCACTTTTCGAAGGTTCCATTTGGATATCTGGTAAAGTAGGAGGAAATCTAAGGATGGCGGCGATTCAATATAGTGGTTTTGGTGGAGCGGCAGCCTATTGGCCAGGTCCGATAAAACAAGGAGATGGTACAATAGAGAAAGATAAGTGCAATAGATTCGATAAATTTTGGAAAGTAAGGGGCTCAGAAATATCAGAAGCACAAAAAGGAGGTAAAATTGCTCAATCAATTCTTGAATGGCCCGGACGAGGCAACACTTACCTAATAAAAAATGGAAAATATAGTGCTGAGGATTTAGCTGATCCCTTAGCCCCTTTCTACGATCAGAATAGTAATTGTATTTACGAGCCAGAAAATGGAGATTTACCTTCAATTAAGATGGCAAATGGCAACGATTTTGAAAAAAAGCAAGGATGCTGGGATATAAATTGCAATAATTTCTTTACTTATGCTGATGAAATGATTTTTTGGGTAATGAATGATGTAGGCAGTGATCACGTAAATCCAGCCTCCACTCCAATTAGTGTACAGATGAATTGTCTTGCTTTTGCATTTAAATCTTCCGATGAGTTGAATAATATGACATTCTATTCGTATGATGTATGGAATAAGGGTAATGTGGATTTAGAAGAAACATATATGTCAATGTATATGGATGCAGATTTAGGGGGCTACGAAGACGACTATGTCGGTTGTGACACTACAAGATCCTTGGGTTATATTTACAACGCAGATGAATATGATGAGGATGCCTCAGTGCAAGGATATAAATCAAATGTGCCGATTTTCGGCGCGGATTTTTTTGAAGGTCCTAAGAAAGACAATGGTGTTCCAGTCGGACTTTCATCATTTGTGTATTTTGTCAAAGCACAGAATCAACCTTTAAGTGATCCAGCTACTGAAATTCATTTTAGAAATTATCAAGAAGGAAAAAGTAGATTAGGATTGCCACTGACAGTGAGTGCCGACTGTATTACTCCTGGAAACCTAGCTACACGATTTTGTTATTATGGCGATCCTACTAAGTCAGGAGAATGGTCCATGTGCGATGTAAATGCCCCAAAACGTGATTTGCGTTGGGCACAAAATTCTGGTCCATTTAAGATGGGTTCTGGTCAAATGGAGAAGGTAACAATGGGACTTATTTTTGTTCAGCCTCCGGTTGGCTCTCAGGCAGGATGTAAGCCTGCTATGAGATATCTTCAAGAAGCAGATGATAAAGCACAGCGTTTGTTTGAGAATTGTTTTCAAAAGACCCCAGGTCCAGATGCTCCAGAATTGAAAATAATTGAAGCATCTAATAAATTACATATTAATATTGAAAATTTACCTTCATCTAATAATTATGGTGAAAATTATGATGAAAAAAACATTGATATACCAATAACCATTTGGAATAAAGATACAACCTACAAATTTGAAGGTTATGCTATTTACCAGATACTTAGCGAAAACGCTGTTAGTGGTTTAGCTGATCTAAAGGATAATGATAAAGCGAAGCTAATTATGATCATGGATAAAAAGAACATAATAACCAAAGGTGTAAATTATAAGAATGAAGATTATAATGGGCAAAATATAACAGTAGTTGATTTTGAATATCAATTGCCAAATAAAGGAATTGAAAGAGAGTTTACAATTGAAAGAGACTATTTTCAGTTTGAAGGTCAATCATTTTTAATTAATAATAAAACATATTACTATGCTGTGGTTGCTTTTGCATACAACAATTATATAAATGCAAATCCTCCTTTTGAAAAGCAAAAAAGTCAACTCTATTTTAGTAATTCCATAAAAATATTCAAAGGAACACCTCATAATATTAATTTTTGGGGGATTAAGACAAAAGCTGAATATTATCAAGGAGTCCCTGTGACTAGAAAGCAGGGTCAAGGTCATGGAAAGTATTTTCTCGATTTTATACCAGGGGAAGAACAAAAAATACTAACAAATGGCGCAGTAAGTGACTTGACCTATCAAGGGGGCAAATCGCCCATTCTTGTAAAAGTGGTGGATCCATTTAAAGTTCAGAATGCGAAGTTCAAATTGACTATGATCGATTCATCGCCAATTAATATACCCAATAAATTCAAATTAGAAGGGACGTACTGGTCGCTGGAAATCAAGGATACGGCAACAAGAACGATTTATTCCGAAGGAAATTTAGATAGAGATTTTAGTCAGTCAGTATATGCAAGAATAAACAATAAGTTGGAAAGTTATGGCATAGCTATAGCGACAACAAATCCCGATACAATAGGATTGATCCCTCGAAACGGAAACAAGTTTTATAGCTATATTGGAGGCAGTATTAGTTTTAAGGATAGCTCCAAGAATTGGTTGCGTCTAATAACAGATGAGAATGGCAGTCCTTATAAAGATTGGATCAGATCAGGAGCTGTGAATGACAATTCGGCGAAGTTTGCATCAGCATATACTGTAGTTAATGGTAGAAAGGTATGGACAGATTCTATCCAAGCTTTTGCTAAAGTGTTAGATGGCCAATTTGCACCATATTGTCTGGCGGCTAACGCGAATGTATTAGCGATAGCATCTGAAAATAACTATCAAAGCTTCAGTCCAGGGTTCAAATGGCGCAGGGTTTCACCAGACTCCGCTACTATGGTGACATGGGGAGAAGGTCCTGAGAATACATTAGACTCTATATTTAGTGTAGATTTAGTGATAACTCCAGACAAAACCAAGTGGTCAAAATCTGTGGTTTTTGAAACGGGGGAATCGGAACTATTTACTGAGGGAAATGCTTTCAAAGGACAATTAAGACAAGCTACGAGTGTGGATAAGGAGGGACTTCCTTTAGGTGCAGATAAAGGTCTAGGCTACTTCCCGGGTTATGCGATAAATCTGGAGACAGGGGTTAGAATGAATGTATATTTTGGAGAGAACTCCCGATTCAGAGGAAAAAATGCTGCAAATATGCGTTGGGACCCAGATACCACCACCGAGACCGTCTTGGGTAATCCTCTTTATGGTGGCAGTCAATTTATTTATATCATGAATACCCCTTATGATAATGAGAATACCGCTATTCAGGATGCGGCACTCCTTGCCGCTAATTTCAACCAGTTTAATGGTTCGGGAAATGCGCGAACATTAAATCCTAATGTAGCCAATTTTTATAGAAAAATTGCTTGGACTTGTGTGCCTCTCACAGCAAAAAATTTCAGCCTGTATAATGCTTCTGGAGAGTACGAAATACCAACAGAGGTCAGGATAAAAATAAGAGTAGAAAAGCCTTATGCTAAATACCAAGGGGACGAGTCTGTGTATGAATTTTCTACAGAAGGTCTTCAGCCAGAAAAAAGCGATAGCCTTTTGAGCTCGGCCTTTGATAAAATGACGGTCGTTCCTAATCCATACTATGCCTTTTCTTCCTATGAGTTAAATGCTACACAGAACATTGTGAAAATTGTGAATGTCCCAAAAAATAGCATCGTAAGTATATTTACGACCGATGGCATGCTAGTGAGAAGATTAAAGCTAGATCCGAAAGGTATCGTAGATGGACAATATGGTGATAACTCTGGAAACATTAACTATGACAATACCATAGATTGGGATTTGAGAACAACTACCGGCGTTATGGTCTCCAGTGGAGTTTACTATATTCATGTGGAAGCACCGAATCTGGGAAGCAAAGTATTAAAGCTATTTGCTACTATGAGAGCAGCCGATGTAAGTAATTTTTAATTGTATATAAAGTAGAAGAAAGCTATGGTGAAGTTTTATAGATGGACGTTGTGGATTGGAGTCTTGATACTAGGTCTCTATGCTCAAGCTGGCAATTCGGATAGAATTGGTGAGGCGGGGGCTTATGAATTATTGATCAATACTCAAGCGAGGACAATGGGTCTAATGGGAATCAATTCGGCCAATGTCCGCGGGATAGATGCCTTAGGCTCTAACATAGCTGGTCTGGCCCATAATAAAGGATTGAGCGTTTTTAGCAATTACACGAGCTGGCTAAGTGCCACGGGGACATCACTCTTTAATGTGGGCGTAGGAGGAGAAATTTCCAATGGAAATACCATAGGATTCTCCATTGGTTATATGACTTTTGGCGAAATACCAAGAACAACGACGATCAATCCTGAACCCTTAAGTACATTTTCTCCGTTCTATCTCAATCTAGGGCTGTCTTATGCGAGAGTATTTGGCAAAGGTGTGCGGGCAGGCATCACAGGCAAATTAATCAATCAGTCAATTAATAATCTATCCGCATCTGGTTTTGCCTTAGATGCAGGAATGCAATATACTACAGGAGAAAAGGAAGATTTTCACTTTGGGGTATTCGTTAGAAATCTGGGATTTCCTATGAAATATTCTGGGGACGGTTTAGTCATTAATAGACCTGTGCCTTTGGGAAGTGCTCAATATGATTTACCTTTTTATAATAGAGCCGCTAAGTTTGAATTGCCAACCCAATTCTCTATAGCGGTGAGTAAAGATTTCTATTTCGGAAATAAACCGAGTGCTAGCGACTTATTTTGTAAACCAATACATAGATTATCGGCGTCCACTAATTTTGTTTACAATGGTTTCACACCAAATAATTATGGACTAGGATTTGAATATGCCTTTAGAGAGCAGGTTTCCATTAGAGCAGGTTTCTTGTACGAAGACAATACTTTTAACAAGGAAACCACTACGCGCGCGCACATGGGGTTTGCCGGAGGGATTTCATATGACCTAAAGGTAGGAAAGGAAAGAAAGAAGACCAAAAATCCAACAGTATTGGAAATTAGCTACAACTATCGACCTGCACATGTATTTGGAGGTACACATAATTTTGGATTTGTATACTATACAAGTAAATATAGCTACTGTGACGAATACATCATAGAAAAAGCAGCTGAAGTAGCCAAGACAGTGGTGCCCGAGAGGAAGGAACCTGAGAAAAAGCCTGAACCTGAAATCAAATATATTACTAAGTATGATACTATTTTCAGGGATGCCCCTGCTAGAATAGAAACGGTGACTGACTACAAGAAAGTCAATGAGATGCTCAAAAATTTCGCAAGCAATATCGAATTTAGAACAGGAACAGCTATCCTCACAGATCGTGGAGAAGGAGCACTTATGGTAGTCGGAGATATGATAAAGAACTACCCAGAAACCCGATTCCTTATAGAAGGACATACAGACAATGATGGTACTCCTGAAAATAATATGCGCTTGTCAAAGCTGAGAGCTAAGACTGTAGCGAGATATCTAACGGAGTTTAAAGGAATACCAGAGGTCAATATGAAGGTAGAGTGGTATGGTGAAACGAAGCCTGTAGCAGACAATTCTTCTGAAGAAGGAAAGCAAAGAAATAGAAGAGTCGAGGTCAAAGTATTGGATGCCAAATTGGAGAATATGTCTAAAGCAGCTTCTGCTCCTGCAGTAACGCCTTCCAGCAAGAAAATAGAATCGAAAGCAATAACCCCTCCAGCAGCACCAAAAGTAGAGACTCCAGCGCCTAAAAAAGAGACTATAAAAACGCCGACCGAAACTATTGAATCTGCTAATTCGGATGTACCAAAGAAGTCACCGCAAGATGAACTGAATGAGAATGCAAATAATATTACCTTTAAAGCTGGGACAGACACATTGAATCGCAGTGGTCGAAGAGCCATCACGAATGTAGTGAATGTTTTAAAAGATAATCCAACGCTTAAAATCAAAATTGAATCTCATACGGACAATGGCAAGTATGCCAGCTCTAATATGGAGCTAACAGAGAAAATGGCCAAAGTGGTGAAAGATATGCTGGTGCAGCAGGGTATAGATGCATCTCGAATTTCTACAGAGGCCTTTGGCGATACGAAGCCGAAAGACACAAATGATTCAGATATCGGTCGCAAGAACAATCGAAGAATAGAGTTCAAAGTTGTAAATTAATAGTATATTTGTGCCTGGAATATAAAGAGGTGTCTGCCATAGGCGGATACCTCTTTTTAATTATAAAATATCGATAAGTAATAGATTATGGCGAATGTTTTTCTTACCAAAGAGAGTTATGATAAATTAAAAGCAGACCTACAACATATGAAGTCCGTGGGCAGAGCTGAAGCTGGTGCAGCGTTAGCTGAGGCGAGAGAGAAGGGAGACCTCAGTGAAAATGCAGAGTATGATGCGGCCAAGGAAGAGCAGGCCAAATTAGAAAAACGGATTGCCCAGTTAGAAACGGCATTAGCCTCTGTAAGAATTTTGGACGAAAATGAAATTGATGATAGTAAAGTGAGCATCCTGACCACTATCAAAGTAAAGAACTTAAAAGCCAATAAAGAATTTACGTACAAAATGGTTTCAGAAATAGAAGCAGATTTCAAGACAGGCAAATTGTCCGTGATCTCTCCTATTGGAAAGGGCTTATTAGGGCATAAAAAAGGGGAAAAAGTGATCATTCAAACCCCAGCAGGTGCTATGGAATATCAGATATTAGATATTAAGAAATAAAAGAGGTTAAGATGTCGTCTATCTTTTCAAAAATTGTACAAGGAGTAATTCCAAGTGTCAAGGTTGCGGAAAATGAATTCGCTTTTGCGTTTATGGATATTTTTCCTTTGAGAAAAGGACATGTACTGGTAGTTCCTAAAATGGAGGTTGATGAAATATACAACTTGCCAGAGAAAGATTATATCGAATTAACTAAATTTGCTAAACAATTAGCAAGTGCAATGCGAAAAGCATTTAATATGAGAATCGGAATGTCGGTTATAGGTCTTGAAATACCCCATGCGCACATTCATCTCATCCCCATTGAGACCGCCAATGATATCAATTTCAACCAAGAAAAGCAAAAAGTAAATACAGATGAACTTCAAAAAATTGCCGATAACATCAAATTGCATATAATATGCGAATCATAAGTTTTCTTTCATATATTATATCTAAGGAATATTCGGTACGTTAGAGTTATTTAAAATTAAGCATTTAAAAGTCAACATTCAAAATTATGCGCCAAATTAAATTTAGAGATGCCCTTCGTGAGGCCATGAGCGAAGAAATGAGAAAAGATCCTTCAGTCTTCCTAATGGGAGAAGAAGTGGCTGAGTATAACGGAGCCTATAAAGTAAGTCAAGGTATGTTAGATGAATTTGGCCCTCGTCGAGTGATCGATACACCTATAGCCGAACTCGGTTTTACTGCCATAGGTGTAGGTGCAGCAATGAATGGCTTGAAACCTATTGTAGAGTTTATGACATGGAATTTTGCTTTATTAGCTATAGACCAGATAATAAATCATTCCAGTAAAATGCTTTCTATGAGTGCAGGAGAATTCTCCAATCCTATTGTTTTCAGAGGCCCGAATGGAGCTGCTGGTCAACTAGGCGCTCAGCACAGTATGGCTTTTGAAAGTATGTATGCCAGTATTCCAGGTCTGAAAGTGATTTCACCTTCCAATGGCTATGATGCCAAAGGCTTGTTAAAATCAGCTATTTTGGATCCAGATCCTATAGTATTTATGGAGAGCGAAATGATGTATAGCGACAATTGCGACATACCTAATGAGGAATATTATATACCTATTGGAAAAGCGGATGTTAAAAGAGAAGGAACGGATTGCACTGTTGTTTCATTCAATAAAATGATGAAAGTCGCTTTAGTCGCCGCTGATGAACTAGCCAAAGATGGTATAAATTGTGAAGTGATCGACTTACGTACAATTCGTCCCTTGGACATCGATACAATTGTAAATTCTGTAAAAAAGACCAATCGTTTAGTCATCGTTGAAGAGAGTTGGCCTTTTGGAAGCATCGCTTCTGAAATTACATTTCAAGTTCAGAGAAACGCATTTGATTACCTCGATGCTCCTATCAAGAGAGTCACAGGTGCGGATAGTTCTATGCATTATGCGGCTAACCTTGTAGATGCCTATATGCCCAATCCTGCTAAGGTGATTGAAGCTGTAAAATCAGTTATTTAACGGGTTTACCTCTCAATTATCATTAAGCTAACTCAGAAAGGGCGATTTTAATCCTATCGAAAGCCTTGTTTATCATTTCCTCAGAAGCTGCAAAAGACATTCTAATGCAGTTAGCATCTCCAAAACTTTTCCCTCCGACGATAGCTACGTGCGCTTTTTCTAATAAATACAAAGCCATATCTTCGGAATCATGAATCATGAATCCATGTGCTGATTTGCCAAAATAGGAGCGAATGTCTGGAAATAAATAAAATGCTCCATCTGGCTTAGGGCATACTATGCCAGGGATTTCACTCAGTCGGTTCAATACAAGTTCTCTTCTCTGTTTAAACTTGTCTACCATGTTATGAACCATTTCCTGGTTGCCATCCAAAGCTTCAATAGCCGCTGTTTGATTGAAGCTACAAGCACCTGATGTTATTTGACCTTGTATCTTATCACATGCGAGCGCTATTTCTTTAGAAGCGGCCATATAGCCCAGTCTCCAACCCGTCATAGCATAAGCTTTCGAAAAGCCGTTGACTAATATAACTCGATCTTTTATTTCTTCAAACTGGGCTATGCCTGCATATTGTCCTATATAGTTGATATGTTCGTAAATTTCATCAGAAATTACATGTATACGAGGATGCATTTTTAAGACTTCTACTAATTCAGTGAGGTCATGGCGATTGAAGACAGCTCCAGTGGGATTGCAGGGGGAAGAAAATAAAATTACTTTTGTTTTTGAGGTAATGAATGACTCTAATTTTTTGGCACTGGGCTTGAAGTTTTCATCAGCTCCAGCATATACTTCGATGACTTTGCCTTGGGCTAATTCTCCTATAGCAGCATAACTCAACCAGTATGGAGAGGGCACTAAAATTTCATCACCTTCATCTAATAATGCCATACAAGCATTGGCTATGGCTTGTTTGGCACCATTGCTCACTACTATTTGATCAAACGAATAATCTAAATTATTTTCTCGTTTTAGTTTTCGACATATAGCTTCTCTTAGAAGCTTACTGCCTGAAACTGGGGTATATTTTGTATCCCCTTTATCAAGCGCTATTTTACATGCTTCTTTTATATTGTCAGGAGTATCAAAATCTGGCTCACCTAAACTTAAATTGATTATATCAACCCCCCCCTCTTTTAGTTCTCTTGATTTACGAGCCATAGCCAATGTGGCAGACTCCTTCATCCTTAGCACTCTTTTAGATAATACGCTCATTTTTTTTATTTATAATAGAGACACAAGTATAATGAATTTCTTGTTGAAAGCAAAATTAGTCATACTGTATTATACCCCTTCAGAAAGTTTACAACTTTCGAAATGGGAATTCATATATATTTGACAATTATATAGTACATAATGACGCACGAGATATCTACTAAAAATCTGACAATACCGTATTTATCAAACTTTTTGAAAGGAAGAACTCCCTTATCGCTTTCAACGGAATCTATAGACCTAATTAAAAGAGGTCGCCTATATCTCGAGAATAAACTGAATAGTACTTCTTCTCCAATTTATGGCATTAATACGGGTTTCGGTTCGCTCTATAATATATCTGTGAATGAAGCCAATTTGGAGAAGCTGCAATACAATCTTATTGTATCGCATGCCTGTGGTATGGGCGATAAGGTTCCAATTGAAATCACCAGATTAATTCTTTTTTTAAAAATTCAATCTCTTTCTTATGGAAATTCTGGAATTACGATAGAGGTTGTGGAGCGACTAGTGGATATGTTTAATAAGGATATTATACCTGTGATTTATACACAAGGCTCATTAGGAGCCAGCGGAGATCTAGCTCCTTTGGCGCATCTATCTTTGCCATTATTGGGGCTTGGAGAAGTTTATTTTGAGGATGAAATTCAAAATTCTAGTGTAGTGTTAGAGAAATTGGGATGGGAACCCTTACATCTAAGAGCTAAAGAAGGGTTGGCTTTGCTTAATGGCACTCAATTTATCCAAGGCTATTCTGTATATATTGCTATTCAATCTTTGGAAATTTCGAATAAAGCCAATCAAATCGCTGCACTATCACTGGATGGCTATGATGGAAGAATAGAGCCCTTTGATGCTCTTATAGGTCAGATAAGACCCCATGCTGGCCATATTCAAACTTCAGCCCATATTAGAAAGTTGCTTGAAGATAGTGAAATAATAAGTCAATCTAAGACGCATGTTCAAGATCCCTATTCTTTTCGATGTATTCCTCAGGTGCATGGGGCATCCCTGGATACGTTAAATTATTTTATTTCAGTTATAGAAGTTGAAATCAATTCGGTGACGGATAACCCCAATATATTTGTGGAAGAAGATAAAATAATTTCTGCAGGCAACTTTCATGCTCAGCCGCTTGCTTTACCATTGGATTTCCTCGCTATAGCGCTGGCAGAATGGGGGAGCATAAGTGAGCGCAGAATATATTTGTTGCTGTCTGGACAGCGTGGCTTACCCTTGTATTTAGTTGCGAATCCCGGTTTGAATTCAGGCTTCATGATAGCCCAATATACTGCGGCATCTATAGTGTCTCAAAATAAACAGTACGCCACCCCTGCATCAATAGATAGTATCGTGAGCAGCAATGGCCAAGAAGACCATGTGAGTATGGGCGCTAATGCCGCTACTAAATGCTTAAAAATAGTAGAAAATGTAAAGAGTATATTGGGAATTGAGGCAATGACTGCTTGCCAAGCTATAGATTTCAGAAAGCCATTGAAGACTAGTTCTAAAAATCAAGAATTGTATAATTTAATTCGCAAGGAAGTTGAATTTATCAAAGAAGATATAATGATGTATGAGAGATTAAATGATTGCGTTCGAGTTTTATTTAACTAAACTATCCTGCAAAAATGAAGGAATTAAAAACAATAGAAAGCACCCAAGAAATTGATGAAATCATTGAGAAGTCATCAGAGAAAATGCAGATTATTTTCAAACACAGCACCGTATGTCCTATCTCACGCATTTCTCATGAGAAGGTCAAGGCAGAATATCCTCTAAGCGATGAGGATGCAGATATTTATTATTTAGGGGTTATCGAACAAAGACCACTTTCGAATTATATTGCTGAAAAATTAAATGTACAACATGAGTCGCCCCAAATGATAGTGCTGAGAGGGGGGAATGCTATTTTCAGCGAATCTCATTTAATGATTAATCCTAATATTCTTTTATCTCTATAAACATTGTGAATATAGATGTACAATTTATTTTAATGGGAAAATTGTAAATAAAATTTTTTATTTACATTTGTCGTATGGGGATAGATACTGCAGAACAAGTCATACAATTAATCAATCAAACCAATCAGAATATCTTTCTTACTGGTAAAGCCGGTACAGGTAAAACCACTTTGCTCAAGAAAATCGTAGCCACGACCTATAAGAATTTTATTATTGTAGCCCCTACGGGAGTAGCTGCTATCAATGCTGGAGGCGTTACGATTCACTCTATGTTTCAATTACCTTTCGCACCGCTGCTCCCTACAGACTATTATAGCAACTATACTGCACAGCCCACGTTTGAAACGCGCAAAACCATTTTGAGGCATTTCAAGGTGAGAGCCGATAAAAGAGCTATATTGAATAGTCTAGAATTGCTTATCATTGATGAGGTCAGTATGCTGCGTCCAGATACCCTGGATGCTATAAATATCATGCTCCAGTATGTTCGTTTTAATAAAAAACCATTTGGGGGAGTTCAGGTTTTGTTTATCGGCGATTTGATGCAGCTGCCGCCAATTATCAGAAACCATGAATGGGATGTCATGAGTCAATACTATGATGGGAAATTTTTCTTTCATGCACAGGTACTGTATCAGGAGCAACCAATTTATATTGAGCTGACAAAAATATGGAGACAAGAGGATGCTTATTTCATTCAAATACTTCAAAAACTTCGGATGAACGAAATAGATGAAGAGGTCATAAATGCATTGGAGCCTTATGTTGACACTAAATTTGACATAAAAAATAATCCAGGCTATATCGTATTGACTACCCACAATCAGCAAGCGGAGACATTAAATGAAGAGGCACTGGCAGATATTCGGGAAAAGGAATATACATTCGAAGCAGAGATAGTCGATGATTTTCCCGAGAATTTTTATCCAATCGACAGAGAGTTAAGACTGCGAAAGGGCGCACAGGTTATGTTTATCAAAAATGATATGGCATTTGAAAAGCGCTATTACAATGGGAAGATAGGTTTTGTCAAATCAATTTCAGGGGGAGAATTAATCGTTCGATTTCCAGAAGAAAATTTAGAGATAGAGGTGGATAAATTTACTTGGGAAAATATACGCTATACAGTGAATCCCATGACTCAGGATATCCAAGAAGATATTCAAGGAACATTTACCCAGTACCCATTGCGATTGGCATGGGCCATCACCGTGCATAAAAGCCAAGGATTGACATTCGAAAAAGCAGCTATTGATATTTCGAAAATTTTCGCTCCTGGTCAGGCCTATGTAGCGCTATCGCGATTGACTTCTCTGCATGGTTTGAAGCTATTGCAGCCGTTGACTTCGCGAAACATAAGTATAGAAGAGGCCGTCCTTAATTATGAAAAGTACAAATCCTCTACAGAAGAAATTGAGCGAAATATTGTAATCTATACGCAAGATTTTCTGCATGAAATCTGTATGCGTTCATTTGGCTACTATGATATCAAAAGATGGATACAGCGAATGAAGGAGGAGGTAAGGTCTTCTGGGACAAACACCATAGTAGCTAAGGAAAAAAAATGGATAGATGAAATCAGTTCACAAGTCGATTTCATAGTCACGGTAGCAGAAAAATTTCAATCCAGTCTAGGTAGAATTGTCAATGCGGCGGATGTAAATCTGTTATTTGAAAGAATAGAAAAATCTTATGATTATTTCTTCCCTTTGTGGGTAGAGGTAGAGAAAATAGTATTAAAAAAATTATACGATCTATCTTATGTGATGAGAGTCAAAGAATATGAAAATGATGTAAGAGAACTGGAGACCTATGTAGTGACTTATGTCAAGCACTTAGAAAGGCTAAAAAAATTGGTAGCTTGCATGCGAAATGGGTTACCATTGGATAAGCAATCCTTGTCGACGGGAGAAGTAGAAAAATTAAAAATTAAATTAATTGCTGAGATAGGAGAAATACCAGCAGAGAGTTTGACGTCCTTAGCTAAATCTTCTAAGTCAAAAACAAAGGAAAAAGAGCCGAAAAAGTCGACTTATGAATTAAGTTTTGAACTATGGCAAAAGTCAAGGAGTATAGCTGAAGTGGCAAATACCAGAAAATTAACTACGCAAACGATTTCAGGACATTTATTAAAATATGTAGAAAAGGGAGAAATCGAGGTGGAGGAATTGATTGATTTAGATAGATTGAAACTCATCTACAAAAAGCTAAATGGCAAGAATGACTTTGAAAGCCTTACACAGATGCGGTCTTATCTTAATGATGAATTTAGCTTCGACGAACTGCGATTATATAAGTTTTGGGTTGGTCTGAACGGTATGTAGTTTCTATAAGCGGTGCGCTAAGGTGAATCATTAAATAATCATTGCCTCTCCGTTTCAGAATCATTAAACCCACATTACGCATTAAAAAATGCGTAATCGAACAAGAAATTGAATTTCAATCCCGTACGTACGGGATTGAAACAATTTCTAAGTCGGGTCATGATGACTCCTATAGTCGTATCAGACTCGTAGGAGGTTAAACCCAACTAAATCATA
>JAJTHM010000052.1 GCA_021297855.1 Sphingobacteriales bacterium
CTCAGATGCGAGAAAATGTAGAATCATTTATGAAAGAAAGAAAGAAAAATAAAAAGCAAGTGCAAAAATACTTTCACGCAAAGCACGTCAGATATGCAGCTTAGAAATTATAGTATCACTAAATATCTAAACGATTAATAAAGGAACTTTTAACGGTTGCAATATTCAGACTACCTTAAGCTATGGTTCGAACACCTTAGATGCAGATGATAACTGGACTGCAGCAGATTGTGTATATAATCCTACAGCAGCATCATACCAGCCCAAACGATATCTATTTGATGTACATTGGGGGTCAATGGTTTTTTATGATTACTTTAAAACTAAACATAATAGACTGAGCTATGACAATAACAACGCAGATCTCATTGCATGGACAACAGGATCGGCAGATTATGCTGCATGGATCGGAACACATATAGTAATTGGCGGCGGACTTAATCACAACCCATATTCTTCATTGGATATTGTAGCACATGAATGGGCTCATGCTATGAATGACAAAACAAGTAAACTAGGCATTGCTGGCGAAGCAGGCATTATAAATGAAAGTTTGTCAGACATTTGGGCAGCCTGTACTGAGCGATTTGCCAATAATGCATATCCCATTCCACTAAGTTTGTTAAGAAATATGTGGCTCATTGGAGAAGGGGTCACTAAAACCAGACCTTCATTGAGGAGTATGATAAACCCAAATGCCGAATCGCATCCCGATACCTATAATGGAACATATTGGTATTCTGGCGCAGATGAAGATATTCGAATTCATACAAACAGTGGAGTAATGAATTTTTGGTTTTATCTTCTCTGCCATGGAGGAAGTGGGACAAATGATAAAGGTAATAGCTATAACGTAGCCCCTGTCTATATAATACCAGCAGAAAAAATTCTATATAGGGCTCAGACAAAATACTTTACAAGTAGTATGGGACTTTTACAAGCAAGACAACTGACAATACAGGCAGCAAAAGATTTATATGGAATTTGCTCTCCAGAAGTAAAAAACGTGATAGATGCTTGGTATGCTGTGGGTGTTGGAAACTCACTTATCGGAGGAAATACTATGTATGTGAATAAGACAGTTGCAGCATTAAACTCGGATTATCAATATGCCTACTACCTAGTTGATGCTAGTAATATCATCGAAAATAATGCATTTGCGACCTATGAATCGACAAATCATATTAAAATGTCGAATGGATTCCATGCTCAAAATGGCTCAGACTTTAATGCCCGTATAGTACTCTGCAATAGTACTAATGGAGGCATGAAACTCAGTCAAGCTAATTCCAGTTTCCAAACAGAAACCCAGGAACGATCTAATTCACAAGACATTAGGGCATATCCGAACCCTTTTGAAAAAACAATTACTTTAGATATAAATTTGATAAGCGAAGATAGAGTATACGTCCAATGTATAAACACATTGGGTCTTATAGTTTATGAATCCAATATAATTGCGAGTTCTAGCGTTATAGATTTGGCTCATTTGAAAAGTGGTCAATATATTGTTAGAGTAGTTCGAAATAACATACCTCAAAGCATTAAATTAATAAAACTATAATTAATATGAATAAGTTTTTGATAATTGGTTTTCTCATCTTTTCAGGCTGTGGCAAGAAGGATGAAGCCGTAAATCTATATTGTGGAGTAAAAGACCCGGCGAATGATTTAGATTGGCTTAGAATCATAATAAAAGAAAAAAAATGTCTAGTGATAGTATTTTGGTACAAAAAATGGAGATGCCCAGTTTTGATGAAAGAGGTTTTCTTTTTCAATTTGAAATCAAAGGTACAGGAGGGTATTCACCGCGGCAAAAGTACTACTATTCTTGTAACGGCACTTTGATATGTTATTCCTTAGGAGGAGCGGGCGGTACAAATTGTGGAAGTAAACTGAATGATATAAAATTGGGTGATATAATTTACAAGTCATATTAATTTTACCTAACAAGGTTAGATTCTTTATCTGTAGCGTATACTATTTTAGATAAAAATAAGGTCTTAGTTTGTTTTCCTCATTTCTGATTACAATTACTTTCTAAATCAAAGAATTTTGAAATAGAGGTAAAAATTAAAGAACTCGAAGAAAATGCCGAAATTAAGATAGAATTTTATGACCTAAATGGTAGACTAGTTCTTAGCAAGAATATCAATTATGTAACAAATTCACAAAGTATAATAACTGAATATATTGACATTAAAAGCTTAAATAAGAGGATATACATACCGAAGATTATTAAAAATAAATGCAATATTTTACGGATAAGTTCGTCAAGATGGAGGCATGTATAAATTTTTTATTGTTAGTCTATTGTTATTGCTTTCATGTTCTCAAGAACAGATAAAACTTGAGTACTCATCTGAATGCACTAGATTAAAAATCGTAAATAAGGATAGTTTCAAAGAAAGTTACCAGACAAAGTTATACCTTGCAGATCATATACCTAGGAGGGAATACACTCTTTTTAATGATAGAAAGGAGTTTATGTCAGCTTTATTTATTATAGAGGGCGATTCTTTCAATCAACCTATTATGATTACTATAGATAATTTTGATACGCTTAGCATAAATGGACGATTTCTTCATTTCAATGATAGTTTCTTTTTTCGGTCGAAACAAATCTCGAGAGGGGCCTCATTTATAGTGTATGACTCCTGCTATTGTAGAAAAAAATAAAGTCTTAGTTTGTTTTCCCTATTTCTGATTACATTTACTTTCTAAATCAAAGTAAATTGAAAACCCTCTATCTACTCGATGCTTATGCCCTTATTTTTGTCACTAAATGTAGTATACATATAGGATTTATGGATCAATTGATGGAATTTTATTATACCTCAGGTGGTTATTCTCTCATTTTTGTATAGTAGTAAGAATTTTTTACCTTAAATTTGCGTTGTATAAGCAAATCCTCTCACAAATGAACAAATCGGATGTATTTGAAATTATAGAAAATGTGGCTCTTATTTTAGGAGGTGCAGTCATAGTGAATGCGATACTCAATATAGGTAAAAAAGAGGACACGAATGCTGAAGTAAAGAAGATGCATACAAATGCTATAAAGAATGCATACAGTCAGTCTATAAGAGAATCTAATAAAAATACTTCATCCTCGTATGACAAATTTGCTGCTTGTGGTTAATACCTTTTAGTTTTCTGAAAATGGGGAAGTTAAAGACGAATAGGAAAATTACAGGAGTAGAAGATGGAAGTAAAAAAGGATTTTTAGCTCAAGAGTTATCTGAGCATTCAGATTTTATCTCCCCAGAGGAATTAGAAAATTACAATAAAATAATGCCAGATTTTGGTAAGCGATATTTGAATTCTATTCTTGAATATCCCGAAATCAATAAAACGGAAAATGATAGGAAATACCACTTAGGTCAGGTTTCCATTTATGTATCCATTTTTGCAATTTTGTTTTATCTGGGAGTTATTGGTTTCCTATTCTATATTCAACAGTATAAGCTAGGAACTAGTTTAATGGGCTTAGGTATTGTAGCACTTGCTTCTATAACTTGGAGAGCTCAGAAGTAGGGTATATTTAGAAATTATTCATACCGTAAAACTGGAGAGTATATATAGTCCTAAATTGACTAGTTTACATCTTGGTTAGTCTATTTCCACCCATTCTCTCTATATTTACTTTCTAAATCAAAGTAAATTGAAAACCCTCTATCTACTCGATGCTTATGCCCTTATTTTTAGAGCCTACTACTCTATGGGGAATAATTTTTTATACAATTCTAAAAAACTCAATGTAACGGCGATAATGGGTTTTACGAGGGCTTTATGGCAATTGATTCAGAGAGAGAATCCTAGCCATCTAGCGATCGTGTTTGACCATAAAAGTGCCAATGTCCGCGTACAAGAATTTGAATACTACAAAGCACAGCGGGATGCTACCCCAGAGGACATTATTATTTCCGAGCCTTATATTAGAAGGATTATAGAAGCGATGCATATTCCTATTCTAGAAGTAGAAGGCTATGAGGCCGATGATGTGATAGGCACTATAGCCAAACAAAAAGCCCGGGAAAACCATTTGGTCTATATGGTGACTCCTGACAAGGACTTCGGTCAATTGGTAGAAGATAATATCAAAATTTATAAACCGTCTCGTCAAGGGAATCAGCCAGAAATATTAGGAGTAGAAGAAATATGCAAGAATTGGGAAATAGATAATCCGCTTCAAGTGATAGATATTCTAGCGCTATGGGGCGATGCCGTAGATAATATACCTGGCATACCAGGTATAGGTGAAAAGACAGCTAAGGCACTAATAAAGGAATTCGGTTCTGTTGAAAATTTGATAGCTAATTCGGATAAACTAAAAGGTAAACAAAAGGAAAATGTCATCAACTTCGCTCAGCAAGGATTAGACTCTAAAAAATTAGCGACCATTATTATCGATGTACCAATTGAGATTGGCGATGAAAAATTAATCATTGAGCCGTTTGATAAAGATACCCTTCGGGAAATTTTTACGGAATTAGAATTTAGAACACTTCAAAAAGAAATTTTAGGAGAGACTGTGTCCAATTCTCCTCCCAAAACAGCCACTGGCAGTGGAGCCACAGATTTGTTTAATCAAACTGCTGCAGAAGAGGTCGTTATCTCTAGTCCATTTGAAAATATAAACACCACACCGCACAATTATCATTTGGTCGAGAGCGATCAGGAGTTTGAAAATTTACTAACCCAATTGAAAGAAGCAAACAGTTTTGCTTTCGATACAGAAACCACAGGTCTCGATTTCAATGATGCGGAAATTGTAGGGATTTCATTTACAGTAAAAAAAGGAAGTGGTTTTTATGTGCCTTTGAGTTCCAACTTCAATGAAGCCAAAGAACAATTGCATAGATTTCAAGATATTTTTTTAGATGAGTCCAAGCTCAAAATTGCTCAAAATTTCAAATTTGATCTACATATTCTCAAGACCTATGGTATAGAAATAGCCTTTCCGATTTATGATACGATGCTTTGTCACTTTCTCTTAGATGCCGATGCCAAGCATGGATTGGATGCCATGGCTCAGCGCTATCTAAACTATGATACGGTCAAGTTTGAGGAACTCGTTGGTAAAGGTGTACGAAAGATTTCTATTCGCGATGTGTCCATAGAGAAACTAAAAGACTATGCGGCAGAGGATACCGATATAGCTTTTCAGTTGTATGAAAACTTAAATTCAGAATTGACGAAAATAGATAGATTGGAGGATTTGGCAAAAAAAGTCGAGTTTCCCCTTATCTATGTGCTCGCGGATATGGAGCGCAAAGGTGTTTCACTCGATACAGACTTTCTTCATGAGTATTCCAAAGAGCTGGCGATAGAACAAGAAAAATTTCAAGAAGCTATATTCGAAGAGGCAGGGGTTCGATTTAACTTGGATTCGCCTAAGCAACTAGGGGAAGTTCTTTTCGATAAAATGAAAATCCCCTATACCGAAAAGAAAACGAAAACAGGGCAGTATGCCACAGGGGAAGAGGTTTTAAGCAAGCTAAAAAAAGAGCATAATATTGCTAAGAATATTACAGAGTACCGTGAATTGACCAAGTTGAAATCTACCTATGTCGATGCCTTACCACAATTGATTCATCCGAAAACTGGACGGATTCATACTTCATTTAATCAAACAATAGCCTCTACAGGCAGGCTGAGTAGTACAGAGCCCAATCTTCAAAATATTCCGATTCGCACGGAGCGAGGACGAAAAATACGAAAAGCTTTTAATGTGCCGAACGAGGATTATGTGCTATTAAGCGCCGATTATTCGCAGATAGAACTGCGAGTTATAGCCGCAATGAGTGGCGATGAGACGATGATAGAGGCATTTAAACAAAATCAAGATATTCATAAACTAACGGCAAGTAAAGTTTATGGAATTCCATTCGAAGATGTGACCAAAGAACAGCGAAGCAACGCGAAAGTGGTTAATTTCGGCATCATTTACGGAGTGTCTGCATTTGGATTATCGCAACAGACAACCCTGACTATGGCAGAAGCAAAGGATATGATCCAAAATTATTTCAAAACCTATCCACGTATCAAAGAATATATGGATGGTCAAATTAAGATAGGACAGGAAAAAGGTTATGTAGAGACGATTCTAGGTAGACGACGATATTTACGTGACATCAATAGTCGCAATGCTATGCATCGTGGTATCTGGGAACGCATAGCCATCAATGCCCCTATTCAGGGAAGCGCTGCCGATATGATAAAATTGGCTATGTTGGACATTCATCAAAAGTTTAAAGATCATAAGCTAGAATCAGCCATGACGCTTCAGGTGCACGATGAATTGGTATTTGAAGTCTATAAGCCCGAACTAGAGAAAGTAAAAGACATTGTCATTTTTTCGATGGAAAATGCTATTTCTGATTTACCTTTGCCTATAGTTGCGGAGTTCGGCACAGGAATTAACTGGCTAGAGGCTCATTAAAACATAAATTAAAAATGACTGAAATACATCCAGCTCACCTTTTAAAAAGGGTTGCTGCTCTTTTTGTTGATCTCGGAATCCTCTATGCTGTAGGGTTTTTCATTAGTATCCTTTTCGAAGACCCCTTACTAGCTCTCGGAAACTATAAGCTTTTAATAGGCGTATTGGTTTCTATAATCTATTTTACATTTTTTCATTCTGAATTTGGAAAAGGTCAAACTCTGGGTAAGAAGATTTTTGGATTTAGAGTGGTGTCATTAAATGGTGGTTATTTGAATTTAGGTGAAGCACTCATACGATCAGCCATTTTTGCAGTACCTTATTGTCTCAGTGACCTATTAAATATCAATTCGGAGAACAGTATTGGTATTTTTGACTTTGTCCGATATACTATTATCCCAGCATCCTTATTTATAAATCATTTTTTTATTTTCCTCAATCCATTGCGACAATGTTATTATGATACCTTGATTAATAGTGTAGTTATAGAGGAGGTAGGCGATTCTATAGCTAATCCATTAAATAATCCATGGATGAAATATATTCCATCCCTAGCTATGATTCTTATTGTTATTATTGGTTTTATAAAATTAAATCCATTGAGCTCTGATAATAGAACAGATTTGGAGCAGCTTTCAGAAATTAAAGAAAATATTACCCAAGAAAGATACCTACATTTCTCTAAATTCTATTTTACCTATCCTAAAAATGACCCCTATCAGAAAACCCTCAAAATTGACTGTTATATCACTGGGAACGAAGATATATCTTCTGAGATTTATCTAATTACAGAAGAGTTAAGCCCATTAAAAGATAAATTCAATATAAAAAAAATAACATTGTCCGTGGTTAGGGATTTTAATCTCGGAATTTTTAGTTCATGGGAGGTTCTTAAAAAGAATGAAAAACAACTGAAATTTGACCTCTAAGAAACTTTTCAGTTTAGCGTTTTGTTGAAGCAAGTATAATAAATAATTCACACTTAAAAAATAATCAATATGTCATTAGTCGGTAAAAAGGCACCCCATTTTAGCACAGGTGCAATCGTTCAAGGAGGTCAAGTTATCAATGATTTCTCTTTAGATCAGTTCTTAGGAAAAAGTTATGTTCTATTTTTCTTCTATCCAAAGGATTTCACATTCGTTTGCCCTACAGAGCTTCATGCATTCCAATCTAGGTTAGAAGAGTTTCAAAAAAGAGGATGTGAAGTAGTAGCATGTTCTACGGACACACCAGAATCTCACTGGGGATGGTTACAGATGGAAAAAAAACAAGGTGGAATCAAAGGTGTAACTTATCCTATAGTAGCGGATACAACCAAAACTGTCTCCATGAATTATGGTGTTCTAGCAGGAGATTATGATTATGATGAGAATGGTCTTACGGTGGCCAATGGACCAATGATTGCTTATCGAGGTCTTTTCTTAATCAATAAGGAAGGAGTTGTTATGCATGAATTAATCAATTTCTTCCCTCTAGGTAGAAATGTAGATGAAGCTTTGAGAATGGTCGATGCTTTAGTTCATTTTGAGCAATATGGTGAAGTTTGTCCTGCTGACTGGGTTCAGGGTAAAGAAGCTATGAAAGCTACCCATGAAGGTGTAGCTGATTATCTAGGTAAGAACTAATTCTTAAATGAAAATTAAATGAAAAGGCTACCTTCGGGTAGCCTTTTTTTTAGCTCAGACAAAAGCAAAATAAAAAAGCCTCACATTTCTGTGAGGCTTATAACTAGAGTAGGGATGATCCCGACGATACTGTCGGGACGACCCACTCAGAGGAATCAAAAAAAGCCTCACATTTCTGCAAGGCTTTTTACTTAAGTAGGGATGACAGGATTACAAACCATGCTCCCCCTGGTCCCAAACCAGGTGCTAATTATCAAGCACTTATCAACTATATTGGACTCCAGAATTCATTTAATCTTCTCTTAGGTGTACAAATTGGTGTTTTTTACTAACATAATGAGGTTATTGTTTTATTACTATATAATATCTGATTTAGTTACTAAAATAGAAATTTTCCCATCTTTAGTATTCCCTAGATACATAAATCCCTCTTTCAATTTCCAACTATAACTGTAATAGCCATTTTTGGAACTTAGTTTTTTGAATTTAATGCCTAATTGGTCAGATATAGAGATTCCAACAGAATGTATATTAGCAAAGTTTTTAGCTATTTTTATCATACAAGCATCTAACCTATCACAAATTAAATCTAACTTACCTCCTACTATACTATAGCCAAAAATGGTTAGTTTCTTGAAATGCTTTAGTTTATAGGATTGTTCAGGGTCTTCTATAGCTGGTAATCCTCTAGGTTTAATATATTTAGTGTCTGATTTTCTTAGGTTTTTGGAGTAGATACTTATACAATTACCTAGTGTTATATCTATGTTAGACATCTAATAAGGATTAATACTTTTTGTAGTAATAGATTTCTGATAATATACCTTGCTTTACCTTTTGGGAGACAAATTGGCTATCATTTAATGTGATAATTTTGAAGGTATCTTTGTCAGTAATTCCACTCATACAAGGATAATTTTCTTGGACATTTAAGTAGTTATTATCTGAAGAGAAATTGTATGTTCCAATCTCACATCTTTCAATAGTGGTGCATACTGTTGTATCTAGGGTTTTAGTGATTGTTCCATCATTATTGTATTTTACAATTCTGAAATAGTCACAAGCACTTTTAGTGAGTGCAGTGCCAGTAGAACTGGTCTCATAGTCATATTTCCATTTCCCAAGTTTAAGCTTATTAGGATTACTGCTAGAGCTTGTGGTGGTTGTGTTTGATTTGCTACAGCTATTACATATTATTATTGCTGATAGACTTAAAAATAGAATAATCTTTTTCATATTTAATTGATTTTTAATGGTAATAAAATTTTGTGATTGTGGTTTTCTCTAATTTGTTGTTTTCAATGTAGTATTCAAGTCTGAATTCCAACTCTCCATTTTCCCCATATTCTTCAATAAATTGATAATCTATTACAACTGGAATGAGTTCTTCCATATCTTCTGATAGGGTTGTAATTCCTTCTGATATGTATTTAGATAGTTTTTGTTTCCCTTCATTATATTCATAGAAGTACTCTATTTGAGGTCTAGCTTCAGAATCTGCCATAGGATATGAATATTCCTTTTTGTATACCTCCTTGCCTTCTTCATTATATTTTATTTCATAGTTATCAAATGAATCTTTTAAGGAAGTAAATTTTTCAGTTTGAATTATACCTTTGTTAAAAGTTTTTTCTAGGACAGAGACCATTTCATTCTCCTCACTCCAGATATCCTTACCTTCAACTATTTCTTCAAATGAAGTAGCTTCAATATAGCTTTTAGTTCCAATAAGGTATCTTAATATTCTAATCTTGCTCTCACTATATTCATACTTACTTACAAATTTAGTATGTGGTTCATCTCCATAAAAATTGCCACCATAGATTTCATATTTATTGATTATTTGATTTTGGCTATTATATTCATAGTTGAATGTATGATTCAAATGAGTATCATAGTGACTTTCTTCTATAAGTAATCCATTATCATTATACTTCTTTGTATGCTGACTTTCACTATAGTAGTTCTTTAAAATTTCTATTCTTACAATTGGTTTTTTCATATCTATAATAAGTTATCCTGTAGGATAACCACAAATGTAAGGTGTTAGCTTTCTTTTGTAAGGCAAAATTTAAAGCCATATAAATGATTGAAAAAGAATTGCTTTGGAAATTTGGACAAAAGCTAAAGCAATTGAGAGCTGATAGGAATATGTCACAAATAGAACTAGCTGAAAAGATTAATATGGAAAAGAGCAATTTAAGTAGGTTAGAGAGTGGTAGAAATAATCCAAAACTTATGACATTAGTTAAGTTGGCAAAAGCTCTAGATATATCTTTTAATGAGTTATTAGAATTGGAGTAAAATTCTTCATTTTTGGCTATAATTATATAATCATAGCAATTTAGGAAGTTTCATTTTTAAGTGAAATAACCTTGTTTTTAATCTACTCAACTCTCTTACATTCTTAGTTAGATATTTATAAGCTCTATGCTAACATTAGTAACATAGAGCTTAAATAAGGAGATATAGAGACAATAGCCATAGAGGATATTGGAAAT
>JAJTHM010000053.1 GCA_021297855.1 Sphingobacteriales bacterium
AACCCCTTGTCCTTACTGACTTATGGACATAAAAAAGCCTCACATTTCTGCAAGGCTTTTTACTTTAGTAGGGATGACAGGATTCGAACCTGCGACCCCCTGGTCCCAAACCAGGTGCGCTACCGGACTGCGCTACATCCCTATTTTTTTGACTTCAATGCCAAACCAAGGTGCACTACTCTCGTCCGAAAGACGAGACGCTACATCCCTATTTTTTTGGCTTCGATGCCAAACCAAGTGCGCTACTCTCGTCCGAAAGACGAGACGCTACATCCCTATTTGTTTGACTTCAATGCCAAACCAAGTGCGCTACTCTCGTCAGAAAGACGAGACGCTACATTCCTATTTGTTTTATGGTCTACTAAACCAAGAAACTTTTACTATCCTTTTGCGGTGAGAGCGAGATTCGAACTCGCGGTACAGTTTCCCGTACGTCAGTTTAGCAAACTGGTGGTTTCAGCCACTCACCCATCTCACCTTTACTCTCCCTCAAAAAAGGAGTGCAAATATATTATTATTTTTTTAAATTGCTTATAAATTGCTCAAATTAATTCTTTTCTTGAGCTCTTCAAGGTCTTCCCTAAATTTTTTGTCGACTTCGAGAAGGTTGTCTACTACTTGAATAGAATGTATAACCGTGCTATGATCTTTATTTCCAAAATGTCTACCTATTTCCTTAAGTGAATTCTTCGTATACTTTTTGGCTAAATACATTGAAATCTGGCGCGCATTCACCACTTCTCTTTTTCTTGTATTTTGTTTTAGCAAATCTGCATTTATTCCAATAAACTCGCATACTGTCTTTTGAATGTATTCCACAGATACTTCTCTTGAAACGGATTTCACATAATTCTTAATAATCTTTTTAGCTAAGTCTATATCGACATCTTTTTTCACTAAGGAAGCTTGGGCTAATAAAGCTATCATTGCGCCTTCTAAATCGCGTACATTTGTATTAATATTAAAAGCGACATATTCGACAACTTCTTTTGGAAGAATGACACCGTCGGCATACATCTTTTTTTCTAGAATAGAATATCTCGTCTCATAGTCAGGCATTCCCATTTCAGCTAGCAATCCCCATTTCAACCTAGACAACAATCTCTCTTCAATGCCATCCATATCTTTGGGCGCTCTGTCTGAAGTTATAACAATTTGCTTACCATTATTATGGAGATGGTTGAATATATTAAAAAATATTTCTTGCGATTTTTCCTTACCAGAAAAAAACTGAATATCATCAACTAATAATACATCGATAAGATTGTAGAAATTTACAAACTCATGCGTATTATTATTTTTTGCTGATTCTATAAATTGATTGATAAATTTATCCGACTGAATATAGAGAACTGTTTTGCTTGGCGTAATCTGTTTTATTTGATTGCCGATAGCCTGCAATAAATGTGACTTACCTACACCAGTACCACCATAGAGAAAAAGAGGATTAAAAGCTGTGCCACCAGGCTTTTTAGCCACTGCATATCCTGCTGCACGAGACAATCTATTGCAATCGCCTTCTATAAAACCATCAAATGTGAAAATTGGATTGAGTTGTGAGTCAATACTAACCTTCTTAATCCCTGGAATGACAAATGGATTTCTTATCTGATTACCAACTGTTATAGGCATAAATACATCTGAATTTTCACTGGAGTTTCCCTTTGTATTCGGATACGATATTGCACTCTTGTTGTCATTTTTATCGAGTAGAATTCGATACTCCAATTTCGCTTTTTCTCCAATTTCTCGAATCAGTGCTTTTCTGATGATAGTAACATAATGCTCTTCGAGCCACTCATAAAAAAATTGGGAAGGCACTTGAATCGTCAGTATATCTTTTTCCAAGGCAACGGGCACTATGGGTTCAAACCAAGTAGAATAAACTTGAGGTGATACATTACTCTTTATCACATCAAGGCATTTTGCCCACACCTTATCAAAATTTTCTGACATATTTTGTTGTTATTATTTCGTTAAGAAACTTACTTAAATTTCCTGCTGCGAATATGAACAATTTAATGTGAATAACTCGATATTTTTTTCATCAAATCTGACATTTTATCAAATTAGACAGGTTTTTTTCAATCGCTTTTCTCGACCTATTAAAATAAATATCTAGTTTGCCGAGAGTTATGCCCCCAAAGCCAACCTGATTGACTATAACAAATTTTTTTTCAGGTTTTTCTATAAGAGTCGGACATTCTAAAAAAGTATGCGTATGCCCTCCTATAATCACGTCAATATTGTCTACTTTTTCTGCCAGTTGTATGTCGCTAATTTTCTTACTCTTATAGCTATACCCCAAATGGGATAAACAAATAATTATGTCGCAGTTTTCATCAGACTTTAAAATATTGGCGTATTTATTTGATGTCTCAATAGGATCTAAATATAAAATACTCCCATAATTTTTCTTACTGACAAGTCCGTTCAGCTCAATTCCAATTCCTATTACGCCTACTTTTACCTTTCCCTTATTGAACACAGTATAAGGTGTCACTTTATTTGCCAAAACTGAATCTGTAACATCGTAATTGCTAATAATAAAAGGGAAATTTGCATGTTCCATTTGTTTAGCCAAATTATCGGCGCCATTATCAAAATCATGATTCCCGATGGTACTGGCATCATAACCCAAATAAGACATAGCCTTCATCTCTATTTCTCCATTATACATATTAAAATAAGGGGTACCTTGAAAAATATCTCCAGCGTCTAGGAGTAGGTTGTTAGATTCATTAGCTCTTACTTCATCTATTATTTTTTTTCTAGCTACCACGCCTCCGAAGCCTTTATATTCGCCATCTTCAAACGGATCAATTCTACTATGCGTATCATTAGTATGGAGAATAGTTAACTTTTCATAGGGTGCATCCGTTCCTTTCCACAAATGATTATATGATTGAAGCATCGGTAAAGAAATGCCCGCTACAAAACTATTTTGAAGAAAATCCCGTCTTTTCATCTTGAGAGTAGTTAATTATAAGTTTATGGTTGATTGTTATAAATGCTTCAAAGTATGCTATAATCTTACATTGCAAATTTTCAAGTCAAAAATTCCCCATTTACACTATCGACAAATTGCCCAAAATTATCTAGCCAATCCTCCACATACACCAATGATTTGACCAGTGACATATGAACTCATATCAGACGCTAAAAAAACAACAACCTTGGCTACTTCATCCGGCGTGGCAAATCGCCTCATAGGTATTTGATCTAAATATCTTTTCTTGAGATCCTCTGGCAATTCATCCGTCATTTCTGTTTGAATAAAACCAGGCGCTATAGCATTGCATCTGATATTCCTGGAACCCAATTCATCCGCTACAGATTTCGTAAGGCCAATCATTCCTGCTTTTGATGCTGAATAGTTTACCTGACCCGCTTGACCTTTCAGGCCTACAATTGACGTAATATTTATGATACTACCTCTTTTTTGTTTTAGCATAACTGCAGAAGCGTGCTTGGTTAGATTGAAGGCAGACTTGAGATTATTATTTATCACATCATCCCATTGTTCTTCACTCATTCTCATAAGGAGGGTATCTCTTGTGATTCCAGCATTATTGACTACCACATCTAATGTGCCAAACTTGGATACAGCCGCATCGCACAACTCTTTGGCGGCGGTAAAGGAAGAGGCATCACTTTTTACAGCTAACCCTTGTGCACCGAGCTTTTCAATTTCTTCAACCAACGCTAGGGCTTTTGCTTCACTAGAATGAAATGAAAAAACAACATTGGCTCCTTCTTTAGCTAATTCTAACACAATAGCCTTGCCAATACCTCTGCTGCCTCCAGTTACGATGGCTGTTTTTCCGGTCAATAATTTATGCATAGGAATATTTACTTCTTTTTCTTCTTTTCAAAAATAAAATGATATAGATAATAGCCAACGGTCACCACTATAAAAATACTGACAATAGTTAACGCGGTACTGATTATAGTTGCTACGACTTCTGGATCCAACCCTAAAATAGTATCAGAATTTTCCATGAATATTGGTTATATGGACAAATGTAGTAGATTTAAATTGAAAACTGAACAAAAAAAGAAATAATCGGTCGGCATATTCCACATTGTCTATATTTGTATATTTAAAATTTTAAAAATTTGATATGAAAAAAATTATTTATTCATTTTTAGCTTTAGGAGCTTTGGTCTTTTCTTCTTGTTCTTCAGATCCATGCAAAGACAAAAGTGCTACTACGCTATGCAGTGGAAATGGCACCCTAGAGGCCAGCGGCTCTAATTGTAATTGTAAGTGTAATGCTGGCTACTCTGGCAATAATTGTAGTACATTAGTTATGACCTCCATCATAGGCACATGGAATCATGTTTCTACGGCATTAATTGGTTCTAGTCCTAATGCTAGGTCAGGAAAAACAACTGTTGAAGCAGATGTTCCAGCTGTATCTAGAGTAAAGATTACCAATTTAAATCAATACTTTGGCTGTTCAAATGGTGGTGTTGTAACAGATGTTATTTGTTATGGCAATATAACGAATGGAGAAATTGTATTGGAAGAAACACCTCAATGTGGCGTAACCTTCAAAGGCAAAGGAGTAAAACAAGCAGATGGAAGCTGGAAGTTTACCTATACTGCGACAAACTCTGCTGGTTTACACAATTGCGAAACAAACATTACTAAATAATTTATACTCTCTTAGTATAAAAAAAAGAGGCTCTAAATTTTAGAGCCTCTTTTTTTTTATTATCTTGTTTATTATCTTGTTACTGCGGTACCTTGTTGATTTCCTTTTTCGTCGAGTTTTATTGCAGGATCAGTTTTCACATCACTGCCTCTTGTTACGGCTGTACCAACTTGATTGCCTTTTGCATCAAGAACTGGTTTTGCTGGAGTCTTGGCTACATCCTTCTTTTTAGCATCAGCAATACTTTTCTTTTTTACAACATCCGCCTTAGCTTGTGCCAATTTTAGCTCGCGTTGTGTTTTAGCTAAAAGATCGGCTTGTGCTTTAACACTAAGATGTGAAAGAGAATCTTGGACTAATTTTACTTGTGCATTGATAGCATCTTCACAGGCTGCAGCAGATTCATTTTCTACTTTCATTTTTTCTGTATTGTACGCTTCTGTTACTTTAGCATCTATGGCTGTTTGATCCGCCTCTGGCTGCTGACAGCTCTGTGTAATCATAAGAGCGGAAAGTGCTCCTCCTACTATTATTAAATTTATTTTTTTCATTCTTAGATTTTATTTTGGTTTAAAATTATTTGGCAACTGCTGTAGCTGCTAATCTTTCGCTTACTTTTTGATTGATAGATTCATCACACTGCATTTTTTTAAGTTCCCTAAGCGTATTGAGCTCAGCGCCATATTTGTCCTGAACTTTTTGAGCTATTTCTGCTTCTGTTGGCATTTTAGGCTCTTGGTTACAACTAGCAGCGAATAAAAGCCCTAGTGTAGAGATGGTTAAAAATGTTTTTTTCATTGGGTAATTATTTAAAGTTGTTAAGACACAAGTTGTTTGATTGTACAAATATAGCTAAGTTTAAAATCTAAGTGGCAATTTTCCCTAAAAACCACGTCGAAAGAGAACTGTGGATAATTTGTCATTACTATTCAATATCTGGATAGCAATAAAACTTTAAATTTGCCTATGTCCGATTTTTGTCATCTTCACTGTCATACTCAATACTCGATTCTCGATGGAGCAGCGGGTATCAATCAAATGGTTAAAAAAGCTGCGGCAGATGGCATGCCCGCTGCTGCTATTACCGATCATGGAAATATGTTCGGTGTCTTCGACTTTGTCAATACTTGTCACAAGGAGAATATAAAACCAATAGTAGGTTGTGAATTCTATATGGTGGATGATATGCACCAGACATCCTTTGCAGGCACAGGTAAAAGGGATAAGCGCTATCATCAGCTGCTTTTAGCAAAAAATGATTTGGGATATAAGAACTTAACCATTTTGACATCCCTAGCCTACAAAGAGGGCTTATATGGCAAGTTTCCACGGATTGATCTGAATTTACTGAAACACCATAAGGAAGGACTAATCGCTACTACCTGCTGTATAGGCGGAATTGTGCCTCAGACTATCCTCAATAAAGGTGAGGAAGCTGGTGAGCTCGTTTTCAAAGAATGGTTGGATTTATTTGGGGATGATTACTATATCGAATTGCAAAGACATAATATTGAAAATATAAATGGTACAGGACTGAGTCAGGAACATCTCAATCAAATTTTGCTCAAATGGGGACAACGCTATAATGTCAGAGTCATAGCCACTAATGATTCGCATTACGTAGATGAAGCAGATAGTGACATGCATGACACCCTTCTCTGCATCAATACAGGTACAAAAAAATCGCTTCCTATCAAATCGGACGATGATGAGAACATAAGTACAGAAACTCGTTTTGGCTTTCCGAATAATCAGTTTTATTTCAAGACCACAGCAGAAATGCAGAAGTTATTCGCCGATGTCCCAAATAGCATTGAAAACACACTGCATATCGTGGATAAAGTAGAAAAGCTCGATTTGAAGCGTCAAATTATGATGCCTAATTTTCAAGTGCCGGTAAGTTATAATTCTCAATCAGATTATATGCGCTATCTGGTTTATGAAGGTGCTAAGAAGCGTTATAAAGAGATAACACAAGATATTTCTGAACGCATAGAACTAGAGTTAAAAACTATTTTTGATTCCAAATTTGAAGGCTATTTTTTAGTCATAGAAGATTTCCTCACCGAGGCAAGACGCATGAAAGTATCAGTTGGCCCTGGTAGAGGCTCCGCTGCAGGTTCTGTTGTATCTTATTGTTTAGGAATCACTCAAGTCGACCCCTTAGAATATGGTTTACTCTTTGAGCGTTTTCTGAATCCAGAACGGGTGAGTTTTCCCGATATTGATATCGACTTTGAAGATGCTGGAAGACAAAGCGTGCTGGACTACGTCGTCGAGAAATATGGGAGAAATAATGTAGCTCAAATAGTGACCTATGGTACTATGAAAGAAAAAATGGCCATCCGAGATGTCGCGCGTGTATTAGATGTACCTATTCTTGAAACCAACGTATTGGCTAAAGCAGTGCCTGATTATGATTTGCCAACCATATTAGATAATTCAAAATATTCAGATGTTCGCAAGTCGATGAAGGAAGCCGATCGAATAAAATCAGATACCTTTCGACAGCTATATGCCGAAAATGCTACCTATAAAACGGTAGTCGATACGGCGATCAAACTAAAAGGATCGATTAGAAATACAGGAGTCCATGCCTGTGGTGTGATCATTTCACCGCAAGATCTAAAAGAACTCATCCCGCTCTCTACTGCCAAGGATAGTGAGATGTTAGTCACCCAATATGATAAAGATATTGTAGAAAAAGTAGGGCTTTTGAAGATGGACTTCTTAGGTCTAAAAAACTTGAGTATTCTTAAAGATATCATATCTATTATCAAGGCGAGACATGGTATTGATATAGATATAGAAAAATTGCCGCTCGATGATGCATTGTCTTATGTTGTTTTTCAACAAGCGAACACCGATGGTATTTTTCAGTTCGAAAGTGATGGAATGAAATCCAATTTGCGCGGTCTGAAGCCCGACAGATTTACGGATTTGATCGCCATGAATGCCCTTTATAGACCGGGGCCGATGGATTATATACCCAACTATATCGCTCGAAAACATGGAACGGAAGAAGTGACCTATGACCTCGATGCGAGCAAGGAAATTCTAGAAGAGACATATGGAATCATGGTTTATCAGGAACAGGTCATGCAACTTTCTCAGAAATTAGCCAATTTCACTAAGGGGCAAGCAGATTCGCTGCGAAAAGCCATGGGTAAAAAGATAAAGGAAGAGATGGATAAGCTTTTTACTTTATTCATAGATGGATGTGTATCGAATGGTCATGACGAAGCGAAGGCTAAAAAAATATGGACGGATATGGAGAAATTCGCTCAATATGCTTTCAATAAATCGCACTCTACTTGTTATGCATTAATAGCTTACCAGTGTGCCTATCTAAAAGCGAATTATCCTTCTGAATTTATGGCGGGTCTGATGTCGAACAATATGGATAAAACAGATGACATCAAAAAATACATCGAAGTTTCGAAAAAAATGGGGCTGGATGTACTAGGACCAGATGTGAATGAAAGTAATTATATATTTACTGTGAATACCAAAGGTCAAATACGGTTTGGACTTTCAGCGATAAAAGGAGTAGGTGAAAATGTAATCAAAGAAATGGTACAAATACGAGAATCGAATGGTCGTTTTGAAGATGTGTATGATTTTGTGTCGCGTATGGGAAGTAAAAATGCGAATAAAAAAGTATTGGAAGCCTTGGCCATTTCGGGCGCTTTGGATTGTTTCTCCGAAGTGAAACGCGAACAGTATTTCGGAATGGACAATACGCAGTCCTTTATCGAAAAACTGATACGATATGCTAATGACTTGAATAAATCAAAGATTGATGAGACCAATCTTTTTGGAGAGTCATTTCAAGATATGGTGGAAAAGCCAGCACCGCCAATGGTTCCGCAGTTTACAGAACTAGAAAAATTAGAAAAGGAAAAGGAAGTGCTGGGTTTATATATGAGTGGCCATCCATTGGATAGATTTAAAAAATTAATTTTCGACATTACGAGTCCAGCATTCGAAGAGGTTAAACTTTCTAAAAAAACGGAGTTGGTTATTGGAATCGCCAAAGACATAGTGAAAGGCAGTGGAGCGAATCAGAAGCCCTATCTTAAATTTCAGCTGGTAGGCATAGAGGATAGCTATCCATTCACTCTCAAGGATAAAAACTTTGAGGAATATGCTAAATACATAGAAGACGGGAAAGCGGTGATGCTTAAGATCAAATGGGACTCGTTCAAGCCAAAAAATGAAGATCGATTGATCGAATTTATGAGAATAGAATCCGTCATACCTGAAGCCAGTTTTTATCAGCAAGTTAATAAATTTACCTTATCCCTGCCGCTCGCTGAAACCATTCAAGAAACTGTCGCCCGGTTAGAGTATATTTTAAAAAAATATCAGGGGAATATTCCCGTGGTTCTCAGCATAGAAACTCCTATTTCCAAAGACACCAACTCGGACCTTGATGAAGTATTGAACCTAGGCGAAGAGGAGTCTGAATTCGTGAATCCTGTCCAAGCGATAGAATTTAAGAGCTTAGCTTATAAAGTCAAGATTACCGATGAGTTAATAAATGATTTACATGACATTGTGACTTTAGATAAAGTTAAACTAGCCGTTTAGGTATAAAGTGGTAAATTTGTAGCTTAATGATAAAATAATAGCCCAATGGATGCAGCAGTAGCAAGTTCAAATCAGGAATTATACGAAAACATAAAAAAGGATTTAAAAGATTGGCATAAGCTAATCAAAGAATATCAAATACCTAGTACGAAAAAAGCTCTTTTCCATACGATTATTACGTTTATAATGTATGGCAGTGTCTGGGCATTGCAGTTTTGGTTATTGTACAAAGGATATTCTCCATTGTGGGTTGTACTCATTGGAATATTCAATGGTTTAGCGCTAGGCAGAATCTTTATTATTCAGCATGATTGTGGTCATAAGTCGTTTACAGCCAAAAAATGGCTCAATGATATCATAGGAACTATTTGTAGCTTTTTCACCATTATTCCTTATCAGTACTGGGCTAAGTCCCATGATTTTCACCATGCACACAATGGACAGTTGGAAACCTGTGATGTAGGTGATTTTGAATGCCTCACAACAGAACAGTACGCTGCACTCAACTGGAAAAAGAAAATCAGATATAGAATTTACAGAAGCCCGCTATACATATTAACACTAGGTGGAATTAGCTATGTCGCTGTGTTCAATCGTTTTAAGTTCCTTTCTGGAGAATATTTTGAAAAGGTGAAGAACAATGTAACCCTTAATAATATACTGTTTACCTTTGCTTATGTAGCGCTAGGCTGGGCAATGGGTTGGAAAAATTTCTTCCTCGTTCAGTTTATCAATTTATTTTTCTTCGGTATGCTAGCTCTTTGGTTTTTCTACGTGCAGCACCAGTACAAAGAAGTCTATAAAGAAGGGAAAGAAAATTGGAATTATTTACTTTCTGCTATAAGAGGAAGTACGTTTTACAAGCTTCCGGGTTTTCTTCATTTCATGACAGGAAATATTGGCTATCATCACATACATCATTTAGCGCCTACGATTCCTTTTTACAACCTAAGAAAATGCAGTCAGGAGAATCCTATCTTCCAGAAATATTGTATTCCACTTACTTTAACCCAAAGTTTCAAAACCATCTTTGCCAACATGTGGGATGAAGAAGCGCAGAAGATGATTTCTTTTGGTGAATACAAGAAAAAAAAGCAAGCTGTATTAGCTAAGCTCAAGGAGAAAATGGGTAAGTAGTTTTTTTGAATAGAGCGATTATAAACTCTAACTAGTGGGAGATTTTAACTCATACTATATAATTATAAAGTCAAAGCCGATGGAAAATCCATCGGCTTTGTTGTTTTTACTATTTTTCTGCGGTTAGGCATTCTATGATAAACCCACATTACGCATTAAAAAATGCGTAATCGAACAAGAAATTGAATTTCAATCCCGTACGTACGGAATTGAAATAATTTCTAAGTCGGGTCATGATGACTCCTATAGTCGTATCAGACTCGTAGGAGGTTAAACCCAACTAAATCATATAGTTCGCAACATAGTTGCTTCTAATGATTAATTCTATCTAACTACCTCTCAGTTAACTAGTATACAGTCTTTTGTAATTTTATATTTCTCAATTGTTTTATTGATATAATGTATTTTATTTTTTTTAATTATTTCCTGATACTCATGTGAGTCTATAGGAACATAACTTGTTTTTTTTATTATCATATTCCAAATTATAACTGCTAGTTTTCTTGCCGTAGC
>JAJTHM010000108.1 GCA_021297855.1 Sphingobacteriales bacterium
AAGCAGATGAAACATATATTTATTTTTTCCATACTTTTTTCTTTTTGTGCGACTTCGTGCTATACACTCAAGCCTGATTCAGAATTTGCTACTAGTCCTAATTATAATAATCAGGTCACGGTGACCAAGCCTAAGTTTGTCAAAAAAAATAACCCAATCGGTATTTCTATTCAGATAGCTACACCCATTATAGCTGGAGCAGCTATGTATCAATTTGCGCCCAGTGTGGTGCAATATCAGAGTGGGGCTGAGACCAAGAATTTTCACCCTGCTAATGCAGCGATTGGTATTTTAGGTATGTTAGCTATCAATAAAATAGTTAATTACGCATTTGGCTATAATCGAGTAAAGCCGATGCGAACAAACGATGTAGATAAATGGATGAAAAAAACGAACTTACAGGAAAAATACAACTACATAGCCGAGACAGAAGGCTACAAAATCCAATTAATTCCCAAAACGCAAGAAAGCGATTTTACGGTAAAATCAGCACAAGATGTTTTGCACTTCAAAGCATTATTTCCACTAGCTAGTCAAGAAAATATTGCTAAAGTTATTCAGAGCGGAACGACCAATTTATCCCACGAAGACCTTACTACCTTAGTTCATTATTACCCTAATCACGAAGCAGTCAATGCGACAAAGATTAAATATATTGAAACTGCAAGGAATTATACTGAACTATGGGATAGAATTAATAAATACACAGAAACTAAAGTGGATAGAGAACAGTTGTCTGCCAATCTTATTGTTTTGGAAAAGGAATATGACAATTTTAAGTCAAAAATTCCCAATAGTAGTTATGCTTCGGTGATTGAAAAAAAATTAATAGACATTGACAATCGCTCATTTGCAGAATTCTCTAGTATTAATACAAAAGATGGCTATCGCCAATACCTCAATAAATTTCTAAGACCACACAACAAGGAATTAGCTTTACTAAAAATTGCTGAAATAGAAGAAGAAGATAGACGTATAGCAGAGCAAAAAAGATTGGAAGAAATAGCTAGACAAGAACAAGCTAGAAAGGAAAGAGAAGCAGCAGAAGAAAGAGAACGAAATAAAATTAGAGATATACAAAATGGAACATATAATGGATATGTAGAATACCAATATCCTAATTTTTTTTATAAAGGTTATGTAGAAAATGGTGTACCTCATGGACAAGGAGAATATACAGATTTTGAAAACGATTGTTCTCAAAAAACCTATGTTAAAGGAACTTTTAAGAATGGTCGGCCAGATGGAAAGTGCTTTTTACAGACGTATTATAAGAACTGTACTAGAGAATACGATGGAGATGTTAATTTTAATGATGGTAGACTTCACGGAAGTTTCTATATGAAAAGACATTATAGAATGGGTTTTGGTTTAATAGAAACAAATGAAGAAGTTCTTTGGGTTTATGATAATGGAAAATCAGTTTCACAAACAAGAACTGGGGGAGGCGGTTTTATGCATAATTGGAAGAGAAATTACAACGAAGCTAGAAGTGAATCACAAACTAATGTAAATAATCAAAAAAAACAATGTTATTCTAGCATTGTTGAACTCACAGGAGACAAAAGACATAAATGTGGAAATCGAATTGACGATACTTATAAAATTGAATGCTCAAATGGTAATACTGTGACAATTTTTCAAGTAGTAAAAAACAATGATAAATCACTTACAGTCTGTGGAAACTTAACAACAGGTGCATGGCACAAATTGAACACAGGTCCTAATGATTTTTTATCAAACGAAAGTAAAGAAGATGCAATTAAAGAAGTATGTAAATGTAAATAATAAAAATATGAAATATACCACCCTTATCCTCGCCCTTTTTATTTTTGGATGCTCCAAAAATGATAGTGAATTAATTAAGTCTAATGTATTTGGAGATGGTACTTATACCATTGATCCAAATTATTTAATAGAAATAAACTACGAAAATTTTCATACTGGTGCTAAGTTAAACCTATTGGATAGCATTTGTATTTTGGATTTTGGTAGTATGAATATTAATACAGCTTATGCCTCTATTGGGTTTAGTAATAAGTCTAATGATTCAATTCAGATTAATTTTATTGGACAAATAAATGAGCCCTTTATTTTTGACAATTCTAATTTAACGATGCCGCCTAAAGGCGGCACTAGAATAAGGCTTACTTTTAATCCAATGTCGATAGGTTATTATGAGCAAAAAATAGAACTTCGTTATCTTAATACCTCAAAAATACTAATAGTCAAAGGAACAGCCACTTCTGCGTCAGGCGGTGGCGGTGGTGGCTCAGGCACACCTATTTTGAACTATCCAGCAGGTGGCACACTCCATTTTGGAGATGTATATAATGGCTCTTCGGTCACCAAAACCATAACTATATCCAATACAGGAACTGCAGTTGCCAATTGGTCAAACAATAGAACTGATTATACACTCAATCCGCCTTCTGGCTCTATCAATACAGGCAGTACGCAGAATATAAATGTAACCTATACAGCTACTAGCACAGGTACATATAATAGCCATATTGTATTATCTTATAATAGTACAAATCTACAAATCCCTTTTACTGTCAATAGATTAACTTCCACGAGTGGAACAAGAATACTAAATGTAACACCTTCTTCTACTTCTTTTGGTCTTGTTCCTATTAATACTAGTCAGTCAAAGTCAGTCAATATATCCAATTCAGGAACCCAGCCATTAAATATTACTTCAATCACCATGACAGGTGCAGCAGGGGTATGGTCTGTAGATAATTATAGCGGAGCTATTCATCCAGGTGCTAGTATCAATGTGAATGTTACATTTTCTCCAAAAAGTAAGATAAACTACAATGGTACTTTAACAGTAAATTCTGATAAAACCAGCGGAATCAATACAAAAGGATTTATGGGTTCTGGAAATTAATTTCACAATAAATCAAATAACAAAATATAAAACTTTTATTTTATGAAAAATCTAATTACCCTCATTCTCTCTCTTTTCTTTCTAAGTAATATATGCGGGCAAGGATGCTGGAAGGAAATATCTAGCGGAAGTTCTCATACACTTGCCATAAAAAAGGATGGAACTTTGTGGGCTTGGGGTTCAAATATGGGTGGTCAGTTAGGAGTCGGGAACTATATTGACAAGTACTCTCCTGTCCAGGTTGATAGTAATAATAATTGGGTTAGTTGTTCAACATATCATGGCTTATCTGCTGCAATTAAGTCTGATAGTTCATTATGGGTTTGGGGTCACTTAGACAATTGGCCTACTTTACCAATACAGAATATTATTGACACAAGCAGACCTATCAAAATTTCATTATCAAAAAATTGGAAGCAAGTAAGTGTTGGGGCAGATTATCTATTGTGTATTAAATATGATGGAACATTATGGGGTATAGGCTCAAATTATAATGGAAAATTAGGTAATAATTCTAATAATGATCTATTAACATTGACACAAATAGGGACAGAAAATCAGTGGAATTATATTCAATCTGGAACCTATAATTCTTATGCTATAAAAAAGGATGGAACTTTATGGGCTTGGGGAGAAAACCTAAGTGGCACAATAGGAGATAATACACTTATTTCTAAAAATTTCCCAGTCCAAATTGGAACAGACAATAATTGGTTAAAAGTCATTGGGTTAGTTCATGTACTTGCGTTAAAATCCGACAGTACTCTTTGGTCTTGGGGATATAATGGGCAAGGGCAGCTTGGTATTGGGAACAGAACTAATAAACTTATTCCGACTAAAGTAGGTATAGCTAAGTGGATTGATATAAGAATAGGCGATGGAACTGGTCGGTCATACTCTGAAGCTATTAAAAGCGATGGAACATTATGGTGGTGGGGATTAAATGACTATCAAATTACAAATCTTAGTATTATTGATACAACAATTCCAGTAAAAATTACTGGTTTATCTAATTTAAAAACAGTTAATGGTAAATACAGAAGCAGTTTTATTCTAAACCAGAGTGATTCTTTATTTGCTTTTGGTTTTAATTCTTCTGGTCAGTTAGGAGATAGTACAACAACAAACAGAACTAATCCAACCCTCATTCAATGTCCTACACCCCCCAATCCCTCTGGACTTATAGGCTATTACCCATTCAACAGCAATGCTAGCGATGAAAGCGGAAGCAATAATCACGGTACATTTAGTGGAGCTACTCTAGGAGTAGATAGATTTGGATTATCAAATAAGTGCAGTGAGTATAATACTTCTACTTCAGCCGTAAACTATCCTTATACTGCATTGAACAATTTACCTATTGGTTCTATATCTCTTTGGTTCTACGGCAATTCAGGTACAAATAATACATTATTAGATAAAACACTGACCAATACAATGAACTATTTTCAATTAAAGTTCGCTTCCAATAAAATACAATTGGCTGTAAATAACCCTTATGGTAATACAACCAATATGTTTAGTTCTAATGGCACCTTACCTACAAATCAGTGGAATCATGTAGTTATAACTTGGAATGGTACAGAAATTAAAATGTATCTTAACAAGACATTAGATAAGACTATTTCTTCAACTCAAACTATAGGTAATATTAATCGAACGATTAAATCTGGAAACGATGATGGATTTTTAGCTCCATTTAGTGGTAAAATAGACGATATTCGAATTTACAATAAGGCTTTAAATCAATCTGAAGTTATTTCTTTATTTGACCTAGACAATAATACCGACAAATTATTTCCAAGTATTTCACTAAGTAATACACTACTTCAGCCAGGAAACAATCTGAACATAACGGGCACTAATTTCACTCCCAACTATTCTGATACATTGAACATTTATAGCTTTCAAGCACAGACGAATATTAAGATTCATTTCACGACCAATTCACTTGGGGTCTTCACGCAATCTTTAAACATAAACACGAATGATAAAGGAAGACATTTGGTATCAATAAAAGACACAATCAAAAATCAACCTATAACTTCGCAGATGTATGAGGTATCTACTACACCTGTAAATACCAGTTCAGAAAGAAGTATAAAGATAGTATCACCTACTTCCAAAGGAATTAGTTTTGATGTTATGTACGATAATACAATCAATCTTACTTGGGCTGATAAAATTGTAGATAAATCAAAGTTAATTACGAATACAGCTTGGAGCTATAAATATTTTAATATTGAATACAAGATTAATGGTGGTAGTTGGCAAACTGCTTTTAGTCAATCTTATCAAGTAAATGGAGTTTACTTAGAGACTAAATTTTTCAATCAGTCATATACTTTCGGACAGTCGGGAAATTATCAGTTTAGAATAAGCGAAAAAGATAATCCTAATAATTGGGACACTAGTATTGTCTTTTTGGTAAAAAACTCTAATGTTGCTTATATGCGTTGTGAGTTTGATTGGGATTTTTCAGGTAATAGGCCAGCTACAGTTTCCCCTAAAGCTATTTGCGCAGATGGCACAGCTAGAATTTATATAAAAATGGTAAGAAATAACCACAATAACATTAATATATCTTCCATAAAAGCGACAGTAGTTGATGATGATAATTTGAAAACTGAGCCTATGTATATCGGAAAACTTATGAAAGCTGATTATGTTAATAAATACGATACTTCGGCGAATACTGCTAACAGTACAAGTGCCATTTTTGATAATCTAAAAGATGATAAAAAAAGCGAATACTATTTTTGGTATGTAGCTCCTGATAATTTTGTTAGAGATTGGAGAGATACGGTTAGTGGAGAGAGATTGGTTCAATTCAAAATAGAAGTCAAGTATGCAGACAATACTATAGAAAATTATACTAAGTCTATAGCAATTTATCGCCCCCCTCTGATGTTAGTACACGGATGGATGAGCGATGAAAATACTTGGGATAAATTTATGTACCAGAATGCTTCTAATACATACACATACAAAGATGCTCACCATTTATTCAAAGCGGGAATCAGACGAAATAATATGTTGAAGTCAAATCAATATATGGATAATGGATTGATTTTAGTTTCTCAGTTTTTACCTAATTCATTTGCGTATCAGGTTGAGCAAGCGAGAAGTAGAGGAATTGCTTGCAATAAAGTGGATTATATCTGTCATAGTATGGGAGGATGTATGGTACGTACAGCTATCAATATGTACCCTGATGATTATAATCCACCGATAAACTCTACATTGAAATTCAAAAACTATAATAAAGGATTTACTAATAAAATTATCACAATCAACACTCCACACAATGGATCTACAGGGGCAGATTTGATTGATGAACAGCTGCCTAAGATGAATTATGCAAGAAGTATTATACTATCCGCATTCTATGACTTTTCTGATATTGCACAACATATTTATAAGCCATATGGGTATAATCCTAAATATCCTCTACATTTATATTTCAAACCCTCACATGCAGTTTCTAATATGCAATTTAAAAATAATAATCCTAATACAGGAGGGGTTAGATTTAGTGAGACAAAAAATATCAAAGGATTTATGATTAGTAGTAAGTTTTCTGAAGATGAAAATGATGCTATTGTAAGAGCTAATTCTTCTGTTTATGCAAATAGTTTGGTATATAAGTTGTATGACTTAATGACTAAAGATGATGAATTTAGTTATTCTCATAGTTTTGTTTATTATGTAAATAGAAAAATGAAATCATATGGTGTTGATAATTTTATGTCCAATAGTGATTTTGTTGTTCCTATTACAAGTCAGCTAATAGACGGTAAACTTACTGCAACAAAAAAATATCATAAAATATTTAATGGAGATAACTCTATGCATACTGAGCCTCATACTAGATTAGATGTAGGTCAGTTTTGTTTATTCAAGCTTAATGATGATATTACTTCTGATAGATTTACAAATTCGTTTCCAAAGAATGATAGTTCTGGTGGTATTAGATTGAAATCAGCCAGTATCAAACCGGCCGACTCAACAGTAGAAAAGTTTAACGACACCACCAAATACAAACTCCTCAATTCCATTGCTTCACTCAATTATGTAGATTCTACCATTGCTATTCAAATCAATGCAAAAGACACGAATAAGCTTTTGGCGAATACGATTGTATTTCAAGGACAGATGTATTTCAATAAATTAGAAAAAGGAAATCTTTTGTATCTACTCAAAGTCAATCCAAACTATATAGACAGTCAGTTATTAGTTACTACTTTGACCTATGATTCAGCAGGGTACAATGTTCACTACAATATGACCTATCCGATTAAAATAGTGCCACAAGATACCTTGCGAAGTCTGACCTGCGAGCCAAGACTGAAATACTTGAATGCCAACGAAGACTACCACCCTACCATTTATGCCAATTTTGGGAAGTATATTTCTAATATATCACTCAATAATAGTGATGTATCGGTATCCATTGCCGACCCTAATGTAATGAGCTTTAATGGCAATCTACTCGTAGCTAAAGACACTGGATCTACCTATGTAGTGGTCAGCTATCGTGGATTGAAAGATACCACTTACTATGTCGTTACACCTCCTATTGAGATAGTACCTGATGCTTGTATACCTCCTACAGTGGATTTTGATTATACCTTGACTGGAAAAACTATTCTTCTTAACAATAAATCCACCAATGCGACTAGCTACAAATGGAAATTGAGCAATGGAACTATTTTGACAGATATTAATCCTAATTATACATTTACCGATACAGGAGAATATTTAATCTGCCTCACTTCATACAATACTTGTGATAGTACTAAGATTTGTCAGACGTTAAAAATTACTGCGAATAGTTCTAATATCTCAAATTCTATGGCAGATAATATTTTTGTTTATCCTAATCCCACAAAAGGGAATATAACGATAGAATTGCCCAATTTATCTTATACCACTTACAAAATTGTAAACTTACTGGGGCAGACAGTGGAAAGTGGAAAATTGTTGAAGCTACGAAATGATATTCAACTTAATTGTCAAAGTAAGGGAATTTATCAATTAGAATTAATGAAGGATAGCGGGGAAGTGATTTCAAAAAAGTTGATTATAGAATAGTTTAAGATTTTATCCCCAGCCTCTCCACTTCACAGATAAAAATACTTGTGTATGATAACAGAGTATGATATCATATTTAACAGATAACGTAATCAATTTAAAAGACATGTTGTATCTCGAAAGAGATTTCTCATAGGCGACTATGAGTAACGGAAAAACAGCTTGTCTATCTAGTTCAATTCATTTTCGATGCACATTCGTGCGTATAAATTTTTTGGACTATATAGAAGACCTGCTGTGTAATTTTCCGTTCATGGCAGGTCTTTTATGTTCTATTATTTATGTACCTTGCAAATTCAATCTCATTATCAGATGCTATTTCCGTGTACCTCGATTGGAAGCGGACATACACTACTACAGCCTACGATTCTTATAAACTGCGATTAGGAGACTTAACTGCTTATTTTGGAGAGGAAAGTATCCTACAGGAAATCACACCCATTCATATCGCAAGCTTTATCAATCACCTCAAACAAAAACCACTCAAGAATGGAGGAGTGTTAAGTCTTTCCACAGTTTCGTATAGTATTGATATTATTCGCAATTTCTTTGATTTTTGGCGTGGAAGGGGAGTGAGCAATATTAATCCAAAAGAAATCAAGAGAATTCGTCATGTGAAGAAGTACAAAGAAGTTGTGACCAAAGATGACTTTGAAGAAATGATTGAAACTTTGGACGAGCGATATTATTCAGACCTCGTTAAGAAATTAGCTATTCATTTACTTTGGGATACTGGAATGAGAGTATCCGAACTTTGTGACTTGAAATTAGCAGACTTAGGAGGTCAAAAAGAAAATGGTTTGCGCAGTGCCATGATTCGCACTCGAAAAACTATGCGATATAATTTAGCAGTTTGGGGTCAAGAGACCAATCGACTCCTCAATATTTATCTTGGATTAAGACTAGATATGGAAGTCGCTCATGATTACTTATTTTGCTCACGTAGAGGGGGGAGTAATCCAATTACTCGCAGAACTATAGAACGATGGGTGAAGGATACTGCAGATCAAGCCATGATAGATAAACCTATCTCTCCACATAGCTTCCGGCATGGCAAAGCCCATCATATGCTCGACCAAGGAGCTAATCAACGAGACATTGTGGCCGTATTGCGCCATGCCAATCCAGTCTCAACTTTTCATTATTTGTCATTAAATGAAAATCGATTTTTAGAAGTGGCAGGAAAGTATCTGTAATGAGCGTTTGTAGTTTTAAGAGATATATGGTCTATAGAGAAATTAGACTTGGCATTGGAATTAATTTTAGTTACAATAGCTACAAGTCTTTATGTTTTTTGAAAAATGAAAAACACTTTAACCAAGTGTTCTGCAAATTTTTATCTCAGTTATCATTGATTACGTTATCTGAGGTAGGTTTTAGTCTTGAACTAATTTAGCTTTTATAGTTACAGCTTGTATTAAAATAATCCCAATGTGGGATTTATTTTAAGCAAGTAATGTCGTAAAAGATATATACAGGGACGAGACTGTCGCAAAAGATATGAGCCTTTTGTGACATGACAAAACCATCTCGCTTTTAAGTCGAATAGCAAAAAATTATTCATCAAGAGAAATTTGCAAGAACACCCAAGAGGTGTTTTTCATTTTCTCACAAAATGTAAAGGCGTTTTATTCATCATAAATTCTCATTCATTTATGCAACTATTCAACGTATTTACTAAAAAACTCATTAACACAGGTACAGAGGAAAAACTCCTCTGGTTCAAGGCAGGGACGATTAAGCAAACCGAAAACGGTGGCACCTTCCTTACGCTCTTTCATATACCTGACCAAGACTTTTATATCTATCCAGACAAAGCCAAAGAAAAAGAAACACCAGATATCCAATTAGAAGAAACAGCAGACACAGACCAGGCTTATGCTACCGAATAGCACCCAAATTCCCAACTTCATATTAGACCAATTATTACCTGTCCTCAAACCTACTGAACTGACCCTCCTCCTCATTATCATTCGCCAAACCCTTGGCTGGGTAGAAGATTTAGAGACAGGCAGACGAAAAGAAAAAGACTGGATGTCGAGCTCACAACTAGTCGCTAAAACAGGCTATCGCAGAAAAGCCATATCAGGTGCTATCCAAACCCTCTCTGACCGCAGGTTAATTATGGTCACCGATGGACATGGAAATCACCTCTGTAGTGCCAAAGAGCGCCGAGGCAAGTTGAAACTGTATTACCGATTCAATACCTCTGGTTGCCCTGTGTCAAAAAGACGCAAGTCGGAAATTTCACTGCCTCCGACTTGTATCAAAACTACTCAGGAACTTGTGTCAAAAGGACACATAACAAAAGAAACTCATACAAAAGAAAATTGTGAAAGGGATTTCACATGGGAATCTTTTGTAGAGAATCTTCACAATTCTGATAAACGCTATCTCAATATCATTGGCTATTTCTTTGAGAAAAAACGAATGAATTTTGATAGCTCTGACAAAGCAAAGGTAGCCCTTAGTCGCCACTGTAAAGCAGCTAAACTCCTTGAACCGTTTTCTGATAAAGAAATTACTCGAGCCATAAAACATTTACAAGCTACGTTTCCGCCGTTTACCCTCGAAACGGTCGTGAAGCATTTAACGAGATAAAATATCTATGCACAAATCTATCAACGACTATTGGAACGAATATCCGAATAAACGTCGAATTCCATTAACCCAAGCACAAAAAGAACGCTTTGTGTCCGAACTGAAGAAACATGGAGACTTCTTTGGATTCTGCTTTTCTAAGCATACCATCGATATATTTAACAATATGTCCAGTCTCCTGCATATGCCCATTGCGAGATACCTAGAAGTTCATGCTCCCGAATATGAATTTACCTATGACGACACGGATGATTGCTTGCCATATTTCTTTTGGCGCATGATCTATGAACAACTATTACAAGACGCTATTTCTAAACCTTAATTATGCCTAAACTCCTCGAAGACTTTTTTCAAAATAATAAACCACAAATCATACTTTCTGAAAAACAACGCAAACGATTTCTCGAAGAAATCCTTTCACATGGAGACTTGGATTCTTTCTGCTATGCCAAAAAAGCGATTAGCAAAAATGGAATGTATGTCACCGTACTCAATATGCCGATAGCGGAATATTTGAAACAATATGCTCCCGAATACGAATTTGAATTTAGCAGTCCACTGCAAATCCCATATATCTTTTGGCGCAGTGTCTATGACCAGCTCGTTATTGAATCTGACCTATGAGTACACGAGGATTAATCGGCTTTGTCCATAAAGGGCAAGTACGAGCGAGTTTCCACCAAGAAGATAGCTATCCCGGAGGACTTGGACTGCAGTTGGTAGGACTGTGCAATATTATGGTGGATTGGGAGACCTTTATCAATCGCTATGAAAAAATAAATTGGTTAGAGGAAAGTGTCGAACCTCTGCCATACCAGACTGGTAAAGAAATCATGATGGCCATCATGAAAGACGAACCGCTCACCCTGCTCGATGAAAAAGACTTTGCCGAAGATGATATTTTCTGCGAATATGCCTATCTCCTCAATTTCGATACTCGAGAATTCGAAGTCTATAGTAGTAATTATCAAACCGAGCAAGACCAGTCCAAAGCCAATCTCCCCATGAACTTAATCGCCACCTATCCACTCGATGAAATCCCGAGTCATTGGATAGACTTTCTCAATATGCGTAAAAGGGAAGTGGATATTGACTGGAAAGATCGTTTAAGAAAACAAGGAATAGAACCTAGTGACTTAGAACTATGAGACCACCCTTAACCTATTATGGGGGTAAGGTCAAAATGTTGCCACATATCCTACCTGTTATCCCACCTCACAATCTCTATGTCGAACCATTCTTTGGAGGGGGTGCGGTGTTTTGGAACAAGGAGAAATCACTCGGAGAAGTCATCAATGATACCAATTCAGAAATCATCAATTTCTATGCGGTGGTGCAGAAAAATTTCAAAGCCTTGGACAAGGAAATACAGGCTACCCTGCATAGTCGCTATCTCTTTGAAAAAGCCAGGCGTATCCATGAGTTTCCTGAACTCTTTACCGAAGTAAAGCGTGCATGGGCTACGTGGGTACTCTGTAATCAATCCTTTGCTGGAATTATGGGAGGAGCATTTGGTTATGATGTCTCGGGTCACAAAGGTTCCAATCGCATTGATAGCAAGAAAAAACGCTTTGTCAGTGACCTTGCCAAGCGACTTGAAAAAGTCTGTATTGAATGCCATGATGCCTTGCATATCATCAAGACTCGTGACCGCAAGGAAACATTTTTTTACCTAGATCCTCCGTATTTCAATTCACACCTTGGGCACTACAAAGGCTACACTGAAGCGGATTTCGAAGGATTACTCAAACAACTCAGTACGATACAAGGGAAATTTCTCCTCTCTTCCTATCCATCACCACTCTTGACCAAATTTATCAAAAAGTATCAATGGCACACCAAATCCGTTGCAGGTAGAGTATCTATCAACAAAGGCACAGGCAAAGACAAAACCGAAGTTTTGACAGCGAATTACCCAATATGACCAAA
>JAJTHM010000047.1 GCA_021297855.1 Sphingobacteriales bacterium
CAGATGCGAGAAAATGTAGAATCATTTATGAAAGAAAGAAAGAAAAATAAAAAGCAAGTGCAAAAATACTTTCACGCAAAGCACGTCAGATATGCAGCTTAGAAATTATAGTATCACTAAATATCTAAACGATTAATAACTGTGCCATGGCAGCCAACACCACCACAACCGGTAGTGCTTACGCCCATTTTTCCAGTCGAATTGGAGGGAAGTGTCCAAAGACCTATAGCTGCTACAATGATGTACATAATGTGTAATTTATTCAATTTCATAAGCTTAATTTAAAAATTTAAAAATAATATTAAACACAAATATAATGTCTTAAATATAAAAAATGATAATTTTTTATAAGATAATTTGGCAACTATACAGGATACTCAGAATAATTTCTTATCGTTTCATAGACCTTGACTTTTAAATCATATTTAGCATCTATTCGAGGTCGAAGTTTATTATAAATCACTACACAAATATTTTCTACAGTAGGATTGAGATGAGCGAAGTCCTGTGTATCGAGGTTTAAATTTCTATGATCAAATGGCTCGATTACTTCTTCCTTGATAATCTTTTTTAAGTCGGCTATATCATAGACAAAGCCAGTGTAGGGGTCAATTTCCCCCGTCAAGGTCACATGCAGTTCATAATTGTGCCCATGATAATTGGGATAGGCACATTTGCCGAAGATGGCAATATTCTCTGTATCGCTCAACTCAGGTCTATACAATCTATGGGCAGAATTAAATATTTCGCGTCGAGTGATGGTGCTTCGCATATAGATTTTTATTTCGGCAACTTAAGTAACTGAAGGGCATCGTTATTTCTACCAATAAGGAGGGCTTTCTCTCCACTTACTGTGATGGGTCTCACTACCTTGACATCTCCCCATAGATTGAAATTGTTGCTGTTGTTAATGGAGAATCCTCCATTTGAAGCATTTTCGAGTATGAGACCTTGGCCGGCATCGAGTCGCCCGGTTTCGATTTCTATATTATAGTCGTTCCCACCCAATAGCAGGTCTAATTTGCCATCTTTATTAATATCAAAAGGTATGACAGCATTGACAGGAAAGGTTTGAGCTTCTAAGGGCAAAACCTTGGCGCTAAATTTTCCAGTAGGACTGTTGTAAATGATCATACTCGTCATATGATTGGCAAATAAGGTGTCGGTTCCTTTCATTTCATCTGGTGTGAATATACCGTATGTAGTCACTGCCGAATATTTATCATATCGATTGAATCGTTTTTTGAGAAAGGGCATCTGGTCGAGCACATTGTCGCGAATCATAAGAGGGTAACTAACTCCGTTGTAAAATGTAGAGGTGATGACATCCGTGGAGCCATTTTTGTCAAAGTCATTGACTAGACAGGTCATAGGGCCTTTGTTGTCTCCCTTGTATCGACTATTCGTGCCATAGTTCCCTAGAACAATGTCTTCTATACCATCCCCATTCATATCGGCAAGGGTGATGGAGCGCCACCATCCTCTGAAATTTCCAAGAGAAAGATTTTGATTTTCGAGTTTTCCATTTATATTTCTATATACCATAGGAGCTGTCCATTCTCCTACTACTAATAAATCTTTGTTTCCATCGCGGTCTATATCCACCCATTTGGCATCATTAATCATGTTCAGTTTTTCATTTTGTTTAGAAAATTCGTCCACGATAAATTTTCCATTCACATTTTTCAATAAGTAGCTAGATGGTTTTCTGCCATAGTGTCCAGGAACTATTAGCCCACCTATAAATACGTCTGGATAGCCATCTTTGTCATAGTCCTCTATCGCTATAGCTTTGGCGCTGGTGTAAAGATTCGGTAAAATGGTGCTATCTGCTCGAGTGAAGTTGCCATTGCTGTTTATATACAGTCTTATAGGGTATTTCTTTAGTTCATTCGGATAGTCGCTACCGCCAGAAACCACCAATAAATCTTGATCGCCATCTTTGTCAAAATCTAAAAATGCTGCATTGACATCTTCGTAGATTTTATCTTTGATAAATACATCGAAAGACTTTTTAGTAAAACTTCCGTTTATAGTTTGAACAAAAAATCCCCCTAAGATATCTTTAGCCCCACCGACAAAAAAGTCGTCTAGCTTATCTCCATTGATATCAGCTACAGCTATTGCTGGTCCTTCATAGGAGTACTTTCTCGGAATCAGTGGTTCTAATTTATAATCGATATAATCATTTTCTCTGCAAGTATGATTTAACTTGGATTTGTCTGTTATATCTTCAAAATTATATTGTAATGGCGGAGGTGTTGGCGTTGGCTGAAACAATACTTCATCTATGTTTATGTCTAAGGTTTGATTAGCATTGGTTTTTGTAGTATAGAAGTGTTTTTTATTTGGAAATTCTATGCGAATAATCGCTTCATTATTTTTTCCTATTCCTAAATGAGTTATGTGTTCATGGCTTGACATATAGCCTGCATTGGGAAAATGGCGATAGTATTGCTTATTGCCATCTGGTGTCTCCGCATAGATTTTCGCATGGTAAATAGAATTCGGTGATTTTTTTGAAACTAATTTAACTCGAACAAAATTTCCCCCTTTATTTTCTATCAAATTATTTTTGAAGATAAAACACTCTTGATTCATATTACTAGCCACTATTTCTAGATCACCGTCATTGTCTAGATCGCCATAGGCCGCAGCATTGGTTATAGAAGGGTACTCTAATCCTGTGTTTGGTGGGTTGCGGGTAAAGTTCATATTCCCTTCATTCGAAAAGAAATAGTTATTGATTTTTACAATAGGTACATTTGATAATATATTTCTCAATTTCTCCAAATTATCTTCTTTGAGAGCTTCTTTTTTTATGGAGTCCAACTTGAATTTCATAAAATCCTGATCAGTAAAATCATGGTAGTAGCCATTTGAGATATATAAATCCTTGTGACCATTATTGTCGAAATCTGCCATCAGTGGCGCCCAGCTCCAATCAGTATTCGCAAGGCCTATTGTATGAGATATATCAGAGAATCTCTTATTCTTAATTCTTTTTTGAAATACATTTTTTACGAATTGATACCTGTAATTATGTTTGATTAATTTCATGTGTTGATCATATTCTTGCAATTGTCTAAACTGCTTTTGACGATAGTTATCTTCGGCTAGCATATCTACTACTAGCAAATCATCTAACCCATCATTATCCATGTCCGCATAATTAGAGCCCATAGAGTTATAGCTAAGGTGTGGAAAATAATATTCTCCAGAATCAGTAAATGTGTTGTTTTTATTGTTGATAAATAGTCTGTCATAGCCTGTATAGTCATTGGCTACGAAGATATCATTATATCCATCGTCATTAAAATCAGCTACTACGGAGCTCAATCCGAAAAAATTATCTTGTATTCCTGCTTTCTCTGATTTATCAACGAATTTTCCATTTTCATTCACGAAAAATCGATCAGAAATATATTGGTAGGTCTCTGGTTTTTTCGTTACTAATTTTCCATCTTTGTCGTAGGTCAAAATGATTTTTTTTGCCTCTCCCATAGCTGATGGATGATTGAGAAGGAATAAATCCAAATCGCCGTCATTGTCAAAATCGGCAAAGTAAGCATTTGTACTGTAAGAACTGTCTGCTAAACCCATTTCTTGTGCTCGGTCTGTAAATGAATTATCTTTGTTATTTATATAAACATTGTGCGCACGGAATTTAGGATCTGCTATTGCCGATTTACAAACATAGATATCCATCCATCCATCCCCGTTGATATCCATCATACAAGCTCCTGTGTTAAATCCATCTCCTTTATCTACAGCAGCGCTGCTGCTTATGTCTTGAAATTTTAAGTTCCCTTTATTTAGGTAGAGTTTATTTGCCATCATATTTCCAGCGAAGAAAATATCGTTTAAGCCATCATTATTTATATCGCCTATGCAAACGCCCGCTCCGTTAAACAAATATTCATAGGTGAAAATGTTCAAATAGCGCGATTCTACGACATGATTGGCGAAGTCGATACCAGTATATTCCTTTGACATTAAGGAAAACAACTGGGCACTGGATACCAATGGTAAAAAATAAAAGACAAAAATGTATTTTATTGCTGCTAATTTTCTCATTTTACTATCTTTGCGGTATTAATAAAACACAAATTTAGATTATGCGCACCAAATTATTGTATTTCTTTTTGATGATTGTTTTGGCTTGGACTAGTGCCGCCCAAAATGCTATGGTGGAATGTAATGAAGTATTGATAAAAACGATTATGGAAGATTTGTTCTCCCCACCTGTGGCGAGTCGGATTCACCTCAATGCCAATGCGGCTGCCTATGAGGTTTACGCGAAGAGAAATCCTCAAATCAAGTCCTTTTCTAAATTTTCACACATGCCTCCAGTGGCTGCTCCCGATAAAAAAATAGACCATGATATAGCGGCTACAGTAGCTTTTGTCAATTCAGGCAAGAGTTTTATCTATACAGAAGATCATCTCAATGCCTTCATGAGCAGTCGCGAAGCTCGATGGTCTAAGAGGGAAGATCAAGAACTAGTCAAAAACTCAGTAGCCTACGGAGAAAAAGTAGCTAATCATGTCATAGAATGGAGCAAAGGGGATAACTATGGATATACCCGTACATTGCAGAGATATGTTTTGATTGATACCCCAGGTGCTTGGAAACCAACTCCACCAGAATATCATAGAGGCTTGGAACCCAATTGGTTTATGATACGACAAGTGATCTTGCCTAAAGACTCATTCATATCCTTTCGAAATCATGACCCTTACAGCGAAGATAAAAATTCGAGATGTTATCAATTGATGGATTCGGTCTATAAAAAATGGAAGACACTGACACCTCAGGAAAAGGCAATAGCTCTATATTGGGATGATAATCCAGCTACGACCATTTCTCAAGGACATACGATGTATGTAGAGAAAAAGCCTTCGCCCCTAGGACATTGGTTAAAACTAACAGGTCAGATTTTACAGGCGAAAAAATTCACGAATGAACAGTCGGCTATTGTCTATACCAGAGCCTGTGTGGCGGCCTATGATGCCTTTATCAATTGTTGGAATGTTAAATACAAGCTAAACACAATTCGTCCAGAGACTTATATTCATAGACTCATAGACCCAGATTTCAAGCCTTTAATAGAGACTCCACCATTTCCCGAATATACCAGTGGACATAGCACTGTATCTGGTGCGGTAGCTACAGTCCTTGATTTATCTTTCCCTAAGGTAGGAAAATTTACGGACAATTCTCAAATCATGCTCGGGATGAAACCGCGTAGCTTCCTTACTTTCCGTCAAGCAGCCATGGAAGCTTCTATCTCCAGATTTTATAGTGGTATACACATTCATACAGCTCTCCGCGAAGGCGAGCGCATGGGTAAGTTGATAGGCGAGCAGACGTGGAAAGTGATGAAGTAGGATAGTGATTAGTCTCAGTCCCGACAGCTATAGAGAGTCACAGTTCTCAGTAGGATAGTTAAGAGTAGGGAGGTTTAAGTTATGGGTTTTTCTCAAAAATGAACATATTAGATAAGTTTATGTTTTTTTATTTTTTAGCGGAATAAAAAAACGGTGCTTTAGAGGGCGAAGCCCTCTCCCCCCAAACCCCGGCGAGCTTTAGCGAGCCGAGTATATAAAGGAAACGAATTCTATTACTTCATGCATCATATTATGATAAATAAAATACTTTGTGCGTTCACTTTCATTATTGGACTCCTCTTAGGCTATGCTATCATAGGAGCTATATCGCTTTTTATTTTGACAAAATATTTCTGGTAAATGATGGCATTTTCTAAGAATACTTATCTCAAGTGGTTTCAGTATGGAATTCTTACGGGAATTGCAATAGGAATTATAGCTTCAAGTTACACATTCTACCTTTATATTTCTAAACCAGACTTTAATCTTCAGAATCTCTCTCTAACGGATACTAGAGGGAATGATTTCATGCTTGAAAGTAGAAAAGGTAACCCCATAGTTTTAAATTTTCTATCGCGGGGCTGTGCGCCCTGTATAAAAGAGCTGCCTATTTTAGAGTCAGCAGTCAATCGATACAAAGATAGTATTCAATTTTATTTTATTATGAAAGAGGATAAGGAGAGCATTCAATCCTTTCAGAAAAAATATCCATATAAACTCGACTATTTATTATCCGAGAAATCATTTACTGATTATGGAATCCTCGGTGTCCCTCAAACTTTTTTCATCGATAAAAAATTCAAAGTGATTGACTCCCAAGAAGGGTCGTTTGATTCGGTGAGTTTGGAATTGAAGTTGAGAAGAATGGTGGGGAGGTAGCATAATAATAATTCGAGTGGTGTATGCCTAGATTAAGTTAGGTGGGAACACTTGACGGGGCTAACTTGTCATTTATAATTCTTGACAATTCCTTGCCTAGTTTTATTGCATTGTAGGAATATGAATTTTCCATTTGAAATTGTAGAATAGTTGTTTCCTTATTTCGGTCTAGAAGAAATAGACTTACAATAATAAAATCTGAACCTAATGAACTGGGACGTCTTATTTCCATTATTTCTGTTTTCATTTTAACTTTTAAATTGTCATTCAAAGAATATATTGTTCCCTTAAGATTATACTGAATTGAGATAATATTGTCTCTAATTAGAATTTCATCAGTAACTTGTCTAATCAAGCACAAAACAGATAATACTATAAAAAAAAGTCCTAATATAATTCCAAAGATTTTTGAAATAGTATTTGATTCTTTTACAAATGGAACTACAATTAAAAATAGTCCACTAACTAAAAAAAAAAATAACACCTATAGTTGACTTATCATTTACGCGAAATATGTGCCTTACAGTCAGCGATTTATTATCAACTGATATTCTTAGGCAAGCTTGTTTTGCAATGCTTAATGTTTCAATGTCAATAATCATTTCATTCTGCAACTCATTGTTAATCTTCCAAACAAAGTATGCACGAATATACTAAATACATTTAAGCTTAATATACAAAAATCGATAAAGGCTGACAATTTAATTTCCATAGCTAAAAGTTGAATTTCATTATTGCTATTTGAACTTTCCAAACTATTTTCCTTATGAGTCATAAAATATAGCGAATTAGGTTATGGATTTAGTCGTAACTTATTATTTAATCTCACTAATTTGATTTTGTGCTATTGCTATTGCCTTATGAAGACGGTCTAATAATATTTCCTTTGAGGGCAGAATGGTAAAATAATCAGCTATTTTTATATTGCTCCTATGCAGTTGCAAGAGTTCTATATGTTCGGGATTTTTACCAGTGCATAGTATGAGACCAATAGGAGGATTTTCGCCTTCTACTATCTCATATTTTTCCAAATAGCCTAGATACAATTCCATTTCCCCTTTAAATGCTGCGTCAAACTCGCCAATTTTTAAGTCAATCACAACTAAACACTTTAGCCTGCGATGATAAAAAAGCAAGTCAAGGTAGTAGTCTCTACCATCTATCATAAGCCTTTTTTGACGAGCTAGAAATGCAAAATCATTTCCTAATTCAGAAATGAATCGCTGTAATTCTGCAACAATAGCCATTTCTAAATCCTTTTCAGAGAAGGTATCTTTTAATCCTAGAAAATCTAAAAAATATGGGTCTCTAAAGACCAAATCAGGGGTAATTTGATTTGCTTCTTTCAATAGTTGTAAATCATTTTTTATTGTTTCTTCTGGCTTTTTACTTATTGCGGTTCGTTCATATAATAGCGAATTGATTCTTTCTCTAAGAGTGCGAACACTCCATTTTTCAACTTTACACATTTCAATGTAAAACATCTTTTTTAAAGGATCTTCAATAGGTATTATTGCTAAAAAATGTGTCCAGCTAAATTGTCGTATTAATGATTCAAAAATCTTTTTATCGGGAAAAGTTTCTGCAAGTTTCATCATATTAAACAAATTACGCCTTGAAAACCCTTTACCGTATTCAATTTCTAATTGTGCAGCCAGTGATTGCACAATTTTTTCACCATAATCAGCTCTGCTATTATTGAGGATTTCAAATTTTATTCTTTTGCCTATTTGCCAATATAGCATCGTCATAGTTGAATTTACAGCGACAACAACCTGATTTTTACTCTGTTCAATCAGTGTTTTGATTTCACCTACTAAACTATTTGTCGAATTCAATTTATCACGTTTCATAATTATTTACACTACAAATACAAAAAGCTCCAATTCATTTAAAGGTATATGTTGATAGAATTTTACCACTACTTCACCCTTTTTTAATTACAAATATAGACATTTAATTTCTCAAATCTTCATGACTTTATACCAATGTGATTTCAATGTCGTTTAGTTAGTGTTTGGTTCGTGGTGTCAGAATGAAGTTTTATTATAATTGAACATAACGATATTCCGCTTGGCATAAGGAAGTTTAATAATACCTCATTTCATATAATGACAAAAACGATTTAAATTCTGAAACTTTCAATGCCAAACTGCACCTCGAATCCTTTCAATGATCTATTAATGGTAGATTTTTTATATTTCATTCTCCGCATAGTTTTTTTCATCGAGAAAATTTGATTTTTTGAAACCAATGGGATTATTAGTATTATTCTTTTCTTGACTGTCTGTCTTAAATTGAATTTCGTCAAGTTCATTTATTTTCTTATTTAGTTCCTCTTTGGTCAGGAGTTTAAGCTCATAGAGCCAAACCAAATTGTTATATTGTTGATTGTATGGTAAAAATTCGTTTAACGTTGAATAATTGTCAACTAAATACTTGTCTCGTCTTCGATGTAATTCTTTTATAAATTCATCAACTTGTTTTTTGTATCGTTTTGTCCCTATAAATTCAATTGCATTTGTATTGTCATTTTTTGTAAGAAAGATTATATTTTTCTTTGTGAGTAAGAAAATAGTTAAGAAAAATAAGCTTATGACTATATGAAATATTTCAGCTCCAGCTCCTATTTTATCTCCTTCCAGTCTATTAATAAAAATCCAGACTGCAATAATTAGAAATAATAACGAGAGAATTAGCCAAAGTAGCTTTCTTGATTTGTCAATAATGATTTTTGACCCAATGTCTTCAAATTCAACAAAAGTATCTGTGTTAGAAGCAATTCTATTTTTAATAAGTCTTAGACCATTATTTTCAATAATAAATTTAAATCTGTCTAAATTTAAGTCAAACTGATTAAGTTCCATTCTTGAGTTCTTTTTAAAATTGTATCCATCACAAATACAAGAAACATAATTACTTGTTTACGTTCAAAATTATTCTATATATTTTACAACTTTTATTCAAACATCACGGCACTCTCTCTCCCGCACTTTCCGTCCATAGTTCAAACCAATCTTGTAATTCCAACTCGAAAGTGGTTGCTTTCATTAAATTTGAGATTCTAATAGGGTCGGTAGTACCAATGACGGGTAATATTCCTGCTGGATGTTTTAGTATCCAAGCCAAAATTATAACATCGACAGGAACTCCATATTTTATTGAAAGGTCTGTCCCTTTTTTATAGACTCGCTGGGTTTGTTCATTATAGCTTTTAAAGACACTTCCCATAGGCGACCAAGCCATAGGTTTAATATTTTTAATTTGCATATAGTCTAAACTTCCATCTAGCATAGCTTCCAAATGAGTAACAGAAAATTGAATTTGATTATAACTGATTTTAGTTTTCGATCCGATTAAATCAGATTGTGATGGGGTAAAATTGGAAACACCAAAATCTAAAATTTTACCATCTTTTTTTAGTCTTTCAGCTGCTTCTGCTATTTCATCCGCTTGCATTAATGGACTCGGACGATGTAATAAAAGCAAATCTAAATAATCCGTTTCTAGGTTTCTCAAGGATTGTTCCACAGACCAAATGATAAATTCTTTGGAATAGCTGTAGTGTTTGACTGTGTTTCCTCTTTGTTCGGATTCTAGTTGAATACCGCACTTAGAAATGAGTTGTATTTTAGATCGCTCGATATTACTTTCGCTCAATGCCTTTCCGAAACTAGCTTCCGTTGTATAACCACCATAAATATCAGCATGATCAAATGTGGTGATTTCATTTTCCAAACAACAATTCATCAGCTCGATCATCTGATTTGTGTTTAAATTTTTTTTCCAAACACCCCATGACATAGTGCCTGCTATAATTGGTGAAAATGGCTTTTTATTCATGCTTTTTTATCCAATCATTTTTTTTATCCTATAAACTTTTTTCTTACTCTAAATGGAGTTGAGTAGGTTGAGTGCTATTGAGTATTTTTTTTCAAAAGAACTTGTTTCACAAATGTATGCAACCTAGTTTTATAGAAAAGTTTAAAACAATTCAAAAATGGGAAAGATCGCCAAAAGTTAAATTATGTAAATTCGTTATCACTATTTGAACTTTCCATTTTCGGGTTCTGTTATTCGCTGTATTAAAAAACTCTCATCAAGAAAACCTAATTTTATTTTTCGAAGGATCATCACTATGAAAATTCGACAGACATTTTTACCTCCTAAGTTTAAGATTTAGGGTCTGTTACTCAGGTAAAACCATTTACGAATCACATTTAGGCAAAAAATATTGTGGTTTAATGCCGACATACAAAGGATACTGACATTTTATATTGGTCTTTTTAGTATGTATCGCCGGTATAAAATATTTTGCCAACTCAATTTTTTAAAACCAATTAAATTTTAATTTCCATGGGGATATTAGCACTTTTATTTTCAGGTTCTACATTAGCTATTCTAATCGTAGTATTTTTAATTCTTTTTGTTTTGTACCACTCTATCGTGAATGTAGGCGGAGATGAACTCGCCACGCTCGAGCGCAGATGGATAGGAAAGGAAATGCCCGATGGGCGCACGGTAGCACTCGGAGGCGAGGTAGGTGTGCAAGCGCGCATCTTAGGTCCAGGATTGCACTTTTTGATTCCATTTATTTTCAAACCTACGAAGCACAAATATCTGGTCATTCGAAATAATCAAGTAGGCATTGTCTATGCGATTGCTGGTAAACCCATACCACAAGGGCAGTATATGGCTACTTCTGTCGAGTCAGATTTTTATCAAGATGGTGAAAAATTTCTCACCAATGGCGGACAGAAAGGTCCACAGGTTGCGGTTATCCCTCCGGGAGAGCATAGAATTAATCCTCACCTCTTCAATGTCAAAGTGGTCAATGCTGTATCGGTAGGGGATGATGAAGTAGCTTTAGTAGAATCCATAGCTGGCGAACCTATCGAAGCTGGTAGAATTTTCGCTCATCCAGTAGAGTGCAATCTATTCCAGAATGGTGAGCAGTTTTTGAAAAATGGCGGTCAAAAAGGACCTCAAATCACCGTCTTGACTCCGGGTATGTATCGTATCAATACGGAATTGTTTTTGGTAGAAGTTCGTAAAGCTACAGTGGTTCCTGGTGGACATATCTGTTTAGTGACGGCGATGGATGGTTCGCAATTGCCAGATGGAAGGCTCTTGGCTGATAAAGTAGGAGAGCATTCTAATTTTGAAAAAGGGGATGTATTCATTCATAAAGGGGGTCAGAAAGGTCGTCAGATACAGCACCTAATGCCCGGTACTTATCGGATCAATACCAATCTATTCAAAATCAGTGAGCCTATGCCATGGACGAAGATAGAATCGGATGAGGTGGGTATAGTGACCATACAAGAAGGTAAATCAATATCGGACCCAAGTAAAATCGCAGCAGATGAAATGGATATGAATATTCACCAAAACTTTCAAGACACAGATGCTTTCTTGAAACACGGCGGTCAAAAAGGTCTTCAAATACCAGTTTTGAGAGCAGGTGGTTATGCGATTAATCCTTGGTTCGCTCAGGTGAAAAAGCAAAAAATGGTGGAAGTGCAAATCGGAGAATGTGCTGTGGTGACTAACTTCGTAGGCGAGGAAGGCACGGACACATCGGATATCAATGTCAATGCAAAAATCGTAGAGAACGGCTTGAAAGGTATATGGAGAGATCCATTGGGTCCAGGTAAGCATGCTATCAACTTAGAAATTTGCAAAGTCGATATCGTACCTACCACACAGATTTTGCTTAGCTGGGCAAATGATGAATCCAGTGCCCATAAGTTTGATGCCAACCTCAAAACCATCACCCTGCGCACCGCAGATGCATTCAACGTGAATATGGATGTGCGTGTGATTATTCACATAGCTATGGCAGATGCTCCAAAAGTTGTAGCAAACCTAGGCTCAGTGGACAATATGATTTCGCAAGTGTTAGAACCGGCGATCAGTTCACACTTTAGGAATGCAGCTCAAGCGGTACAAGCTCTCGAACTTTATACAAAACGTTCAGAGATTCAACAAAAGGCCAAGGAGCATATTCAAAATGTATTGAAGATTCATCATATCGAAAGTAAAGATACGATGATAGCGGATGTAGTACTACCAGTAGAATTGACCAAGACCGTAACGGATAGACAAATCGCTACGCAGGAGAAAGCGACGTTTAAAACACAGATGGAAGCACAGGAAGAGCGCAAGCGATTGGAAAATGCAACCGCTCAAGCTGATATGCAAAAGCAAGTAGTAGAATCGGAGAGAGGCGTTGATATTTCTAAAAACCTTGCAGATGCCGCTATCCGCAAGGCAGAAGGAGAAGCAGAAGCTGTCAAGTTACAAGCAGGCGCGAATGCAGAAGCGATTAAGTTCAAAGCAGGTGCGGATGCCGAAGCTATTCAGAAAACAGGTTTCGCAGAAGCGGGAATTATCCTAGAAAAAGGTAAGTCCACAGCAGAATCCTATAAGCTGCAAGTGGATGCTATGGGTAAGGACAACTTCGGTCAACTCAAAATTATCGAGCAGATAGCGCAGAATAATATGAAACTCATTCCTGAAACCCTCATCTCTGGCGGTGGTGCCGGTGGAGGTAATTTGGAAAATATGATGGGTGTTCTACTCTTGGAAAAATTGACAGGGAAAAATTATTCTCAACCTAGTACAAATCAAGAATAATAATTCGATTTTAGTATGGAGCCCCGCAGAAATGTGGGGCTTTTTTGTAAGTTTTTTTTTATGGGTAAGGGAGTTTTTAGCAGACTCGTCATTCCCTAAATTTATTTTTTTAATTCGCAAACAATATTGAAAAAATTAATTATAGGGGAATCTAATACTAGTAAAAATCATTTGGATCAATGCTTGTTCCAATACAATGGCAATATTCTCTAAATAAATTTTCATCCAAAAGTTCTAACTTAAAGCAGCGAACTAAGAAATAATAACTCGCATTTATCAATTCTTTTCTTGAATCAATTTTTTCCTTTTTTGCACTATTTTTTGGCAGTTCAGGTTTTATATAATGTTTATTGCTCAGTTCGCATATCCCATTACATATAGAGCAGTAGTCGGGGACTTTTACATTTTTTTCTTCTGTCCACTTTTTTTGGGCTTTATACATTTTTTCAAATCGCATATTGTGTTCATCGATTGCTTTTAACCCACTCATTACCTCATTCATCCAAAAGTCTATATTGGCAAATTGACCAGCTACCATAAAAGCATAGCTATCTTTAAATTTCTTAAGTTGATTAGTAACTAGAATTGCTTTTTCAACAGTATAAATCATTAAGTTTAGTTTATATCTTTACTGGTGGCTACTGAGATTCCTTTTTTCTATGTTCATACCAAGTGAATATCGCATTAAATAATCCAAAAAGAAATCCAGAAACAATAAATTTTGACCATTTAAACTCTATCTCTCTCAAATAATCTATACCAGTATAAATACATGCAAAGCTTAGTCCAGAAGTTAAAAATATTTTTATTGCTTTTTTTGTGATAGGATTCATAGGTAATATTTTAATTGAATCTTCGTATTATTTCTTTTTTTTCTTTTTATCACCGAACATTCTAGACATTGAGCCAAAGGAAGCTGTAACATCAAAATATAATCCTGCAATTTTATCATTATTTTCTTCTAGTTTGAGGTAGTCATTCTTTCCAATCAGTCTTTGCATGCCACCAGCTTTGAATCCTAAAACTTTTATAATGAAATATTCATGAGGGACAGCTATAATATAAATAGCAGTGTTATCTGTCAAACCATCTCCAGAGCTTAAAATGGCATCTAGTAAAATATTTAGCTTAGTTTGAGTAAGTGCTTTTCTTTCAAGATTGCCTTGTTTATTATAAAGATTAATGGCCGTATTTAAGGTCTTGAGATCAAAAGGATCATTGTCTAGGATGGAATCGCAGTAGCGAATAGCTAGAATTGCATGCGCATCTGTAAAGCCTTCCTGATCAAAAACTTTTCTTAAGCTGTCGCTAAATTTGCCGCTACCATATGGGGAATATTTATCTGTGAATTGAAAGCCATAATACAAATGTCTCTTTTCTTCTATGCTCATCGCAGAATCTCCATCTTGGTATTTTTTAAATAACTTATCAAAATGGTAAAATGAATTTGGATGACTACAGTTTTTTTCTATTTCATCATAATTCGGTGCTTGCAGTTTTTGAGAATATCCAGAGAAGACAAAATTAACCAAACTAATAGTTAGAAATAAAAGCTTTGAGTTCATAGAGTGAATTATTGTCAAGTTAGGTCACAAGTGAATTAGTCAATCAAGAAATTATAATTTCGAATGATTCTGATTAAACTCATTAGCTGCATCATTCCACGCATCATTTTGATTAGCTCGTTCTTTGTTGGCTTTATTGTTTAGTTCATTGTAGTTTTTGACTGCCGCATTCAAGTCATTGATAGCGTTGTTATATTCATCCACCGCTGCTTTATCGCGGTCGCTTTTTGACAATGCATCGAAGGTTTTCTTAATCGTTTCGAAATTGTCTTTTTTAACCCACATTGCAGCCAAATCATCTAAATCCTCAGTATTTTCAGGGAATCGTTTTTTTGAAATTCCGATTTGTGTACTACAGATTTCAATTTTGTGAATGGAAATGGTTTGTAGTGCAATGCGCTATACAATGCGACTA
>JAJTHM010000087.1 GCA_021297855.1 Sphingobacteriales bacterium
CCTTTCTTCTTCTTGAGATAAGAAACTACTAGCTTTCGCTTAGTCTCCTGACTATCTTTTGTACCTCTAATTTTATTCATGAGGCAAAGATAATAATTTCAACCCAATTGTATCACTAAATTATGCACTTATTAATAACTTAATTATAATACCTTAGCAATTCACTTTAATAAATTATGTAATATGGCAAAAGCAACTAAGTTAAAAATGGAAGAACAAAAGAAAATGGCTTCTAAAAAGACTGCAGCTAAAGCCCCAGTAAAAAAAGCGGCACCCGCTCCTAAAAAGACGGTAAAGGCAACTGTGGTGAAAAAATCTGCGGATTCAGCCAACAAAGCCAGACTAGATGAACAGCGTCAAAAAAAGAAAAATACATTAGAAAAACTGAAAACTGAAAGAGCCAAAAAATCGCAGCAACTTCAAAAACAAAAACTGAAGGAAAGCGAAACAAAACAAAAAGAGCGATTAAAAGCTAGTAAATTAAAATTGGAGCAAAAGCGAAAAGCGCAGCAAGCACAAGAAAAAAAACGAATGGAGCAGTCCAAGAAATTGCAAGAACGCAAAAAAAAGGAAGCTAATATGAAATCGGCCTCAGATGTAAAAAAGAACGCCACTACAAAAAAGAAAGCTCCTAAAACCACATATTCAGAGGTCAAAAAGAAATCCGCTTCAACAATTAAAAAGAAAACCCCAGCGAAAAAGGCAACTGCTAAAACGACAAGTGCCAAAACAGTCAAAAACACAAGTCCTCAATCTCTGACAGCCGCATCTCTTCAATCTACCACGGCCAGAAAGGCTAAGCCGATATCACAAAAAACACTTATCGAAGAAAAATTTAAGCGCGATAAAAGTTGAGATTTTGATTTAATTTTTTACTTTCCACATGAAGAAAATACTCATTATTTCGAATTCATTGGATAGTGAGTGTGATTCGATTGTACGTCATCTCAAAAAAATCAAACTGAATTTTTTCGTCTGCAGACGAATCAATTACATACACATTATTCTATAGACTTATCCTACGCTCCTTCACATTTCCTAATTAAGCACCGCAAAGCAAGACATTCCATCATGTCCTCTGACGTGGGGACCGTGTGGTGGTCTCACACGAGTATGCCTGGAGAAGCGAATGGATTATTCGAGCCACATCTGAGAGAGTTCATAGATGAAGAATACTATTCCAGTTTAATAGCACTCCTATCCCTATTAGATTCCAACATACCTGTGATTAATCACCCAGTAAAGCACCTTATAGCAGGGCATAAATCTTATCAGCAAAGAATAGCTAACCAAGTCGGCTTTCGATTGCCAAATCAACTAATCACGAATAATGGAGATCTATTTCTGAATCAGCATTGGTCTAAAAGCGCGGTATATAAACCTATTTCGAATTCACAATACATCTCAAATAATAAGAAATCGTATTTCGCTACGGTAAAAGAGATAAATAAGTCGCTAGCCAAACGCATTCAAAACAAAGACATAGAATTATATATTCATCATTTTCAAGAAAAAATAGACACTTTGGAAGAATACAGAATCACCGTTTTTGGTGACCATGTTATGGCCTTTCGGGTAGAGGGTTCTAGAGGGTTTGACTGGAGGATTTATATTAATGAGCTTAGATATCGACCTTTTATAAACGAAGAATTAACGACTCTGTGCAGAAAATATATGACTCAGATGGGCATTCTATTTGGGTGCTTTGATATTATTTTAGGAAAAGATGGGCAATACTATTTTATAGAGTGCAATGCCCCTGGCTATTTTTTATTTTTAGACCCAGTAGGCAGGTATGACCTAGCTAAAAGTTTTGCCCAATATCTAAGGATATTAAGTATGTCAAGTATCTAATGATATAGGTTTTGTATTCAGTACTTTTTACAACTCAAAGAAGGCTCCAAATAATAGGGCAAATTTACGAGTGGTAGGCTTATCATGCTGCGTCAAACGCCACATACTGTGAATCTCGAAGAATTTGAATATATTCGAAATGCCAAAACCAGCCTCCATATATATTTTTTCAGGCGCATTCATTTGATTTGGCAGACGGAAATAATTTCGATTCTCATCAGAAATAGATCCTACTGCTGATTTAAAATATAAATTCTCTCTCCATCCCAGCTTTTTCAATAATGGTATTTTATTGAAGAAATAACCCTGAAAATGCTGAGACACAAAAAGCTGAGCAAACATATCGGCACTATACTCCGCTTCATTCATGAGGAAGAATCGATTTACATCTCTTAGCAATCCATTGTTTCCTGCTAGCTGTTCAATATCTATATAAGGTACGCGGCCCATTACTTTACCCGCTGTGGCATGATATCTAAACTGACCGAATACATAAGGTACCTGCTGTCGTATAGAGGCTTTCATTTTTAGAAAACTATAATCTGAATTTAAGAACCCTTTCAAACCAATAGAAGAATTCACTTCAAATATAGGTCGAATACTCTTCAGTCTCAATCTCTTAAATGGATTCCTAAATACAGGCTCTTTTGGTGCAAATCTGTAGGAAGCCGTAATTCTAAATGTATTGACTCGCTCACGAGGAACAATACTTCCGTCTTTCATAATTTCATCGAATACAAAGAAAGAATTGGCATGAAAAACAGTATTGTCTAATCCAAGTTGAGTTTCTTCTCCTCGTTTCCATTCTTTGATCCAGTTGATACGTAATTGATCTTTAAGAACAATATCCCGAATTCTATTGCCTGGCTTTCTAAATACTGACATAATTATATTGTCAAAATCAAGTATAGTTTCTGCATCTCCCATGCGCTGATAGTCATGCATAACAGATATCTGCAACTGATGGAAAAGAAGATTTTTCGACGGCAAATTAAAGAAACTTTCAATTCCATATTTTAACAACTTATCCTCTGTACCATAGGCTATATGTCCTCCGATATTAAATCGTTTGAAGGAGTCAAATACCATTCTAGCTCCAAATCTCAATCTGGTACCTTCGTACTCATTCCAGCTGACAAATTTATACGCACGTCCAATCTCCCAGTTAGCCGGTGGTACCGGAAAATACGCGGTAGTAAGCACTCTGCCAAAATAGTAAAGCGTTCGATACTGCTTGGAACGGCGGAATGTATCCGTACGTTTGTATATCCCATCTTCAAATTCTGATAATTTTTCTGAGCGGTTGGCTAACCAAAAAGAATCATTCTTCTTGTTATAACCATCCATTCTCACGACTTCATCGCCTATAAAAATATCATCTGATATGGCCTCATTCACTATATGGTTAGTTTGAATATCAGTCTGTCTAAATCGAACTTTGATGCGTTTCTTAGACTTGGATATAGCGAGGGCTACGTCTTTTTCATCTCTGCTTCTCAGCCATTTTCCTTCTATATATTTAAATGACTGCGCTATAGCAAAGTGATTTACCCAGTTGATATTCGCTCGTTTGTCTAGGTACATTTGAATATCCTTTATGGCCCAGCTCCCTTGCTCTACGACAAATTTTCCAGTAAACCCAAAATCTTCCTTGCTTATTGGGGCAAAAGTCATCTGGTAATTCATAACACCATCTACCTCGAAGCTATCCTCTACATAATATCTATAGACAAGCAGGGCTGTGCTCGCCGCAGGACCAGAGAGGGATTTATTGGCAATAATTATTTGGTTGTCATACACATTATAATCTTCAAAAGACTGTTCTACTAGGGAATAAATGCTCTCATTATCAAAAAGCTTGGTGTCATTAATTCCCAGTATTTCTGTTCTCTTCTTTTTTCCTTTTTGAAATACCCTCGCCGAAGTTTCTCGAAGTAAAATAGGGCTATAGCGCTCTCCATCTGGAGTCACTGATTGGTATTCAAGTAGATACTTGACAGGTTTTAAAAGGAAACTACTCCCTACTACACTATCTATATTGGCTACAGAAAGTTCAAATTTTGAATACTTATCGTATTTTATCGATTCAAAAGCGCTAGGCTTATTTTTATCGCGATTCTTGATTACATTTCGCATGATTCGAATGGCCAAGGTATCCTTCACTATCGTTTTGGACCCTTTGATATCTACTGCTTTTTTCTTTTTAGACTTTTCTGATAGTAGGACGTCCGTTTTAAAATCTGAACCATAAATTTTGACCTCCTTAGTCTCATATCCTAAATAAGATGCAAAAAAGACATTCTCCTCTTTCCCTGATTTCAGGGTAAAATTTCCATAATTATCTGTCTTGGTTCCGATTTTCTTGCCAGAGAAATAAATGGTACAATATGGTAATGGGGATTTTGTCTTCGCATCCAATACTCGTCCTCTAACCGTTGTTTGTGAGAAAAGCATAGCTATACAAAACGAAAAAGCTAGAGATACAAATAGTTTTTTTGGTGATTTCATACAAAAGTTAAAAAGCGCAAATATAGGGATTTCAAAGCGATGTAAGTGAATAAAACACGGGAAAGATCAGTTTAAACGCCCTTAATCCAGTTTTAGCAGCTTGACAATAAACGCAAAAAACATCCTCGGAGTCCTATATTTCACTATTGCCAGGAGCATACTCCAATAGGCTCGCTTGATCAAAGTCTAGCAACTGACAAAGATGGGTTTCTAATTCTTTCTTCGTGATAGTGTGATACATGTCATCAATAAATTTTGGCAAATGAATGACCTGGGCTGCATGATAAAATATAGCCATATTCTGTGCTAACTGAGCAGAATTGTAATGATAAAAGCTCCAGTAGGAAAGCGCTTTATTGTAAAGGGTCTCAAACCTAGCCGAACTCAGTTTTTTCGATTTGACCGCCACAAATACCTCCTTTATTTTATCGTACACATCCTCAAAGCGGCTAGTCATCGCCAATTTTCCTTCGATCACTAATAAATTGCAATGAATATTATCGGTAGTATAGGATTGTATTTCTGTGCAAAGTTTAGCATTCAACACGAGCGCCTTATATAGTAGAGAAGATTCCCCATTGGTCAGTAAATCGCTCACCATATCCGAGAGCAAATAGCCCTTGGTAGCATAGTCCTCTATATGAAAAGCCATAAAAAAATTGGGAACGGCTATATTGTTCCTTTTTAGCCGTTTTGTTCCTATCCTTTTCCCTGATACAATCGATTTCTGTGGGATAGTGAATTTAGTTTCAACGATAATTTTTGATTTGAAAACCCGACATACCTCAGCGGCTATATCCTTTTCATCAGAAGCTGATACGATGGAGAGAATTGCGTTGTGGCTTGTATAATTATTTTTATAAAAATCCACTAAAGCTTTTTTATCTATAGAGGTTAAGTGTTTTAGATTTTTCCCAATAACCTGCCATTGATAGGAATTTGTAAAACAAAGCTTGAGTAAATGATCCCATGCATCAGCCATAGGAGGATTTAAGCTCGTTTCCTTAAATTCTTCGACAATAACGTTTGTCTGAATCTGCACAGCAGATTTTTTGATGGAAAGATGGTGCATTCGATCCATTTCTATTTTCAAAATAGACTGGAGATGCTTGTGAGGAAAGGTCTCGTAATAACAGGTATAGTCTTGTCCCGTAAAGGCATTATTCTCTGCCATCATGCCTTGAAGACTTCGATCAAAATCGGGAAAATTCCGACTACCCTCAAACATCATATGCTCCAGAAAATGGGCTAGACCAGTCTGATTACTTTGCTCTTGAGCACTCCCAACTTTGTATAAAACATTGAGAACCGAATTTTTCAATTTGGTATCTCGATGAACTAAAAGTTCTAACCCATTTTTATAACTAAAATGAACCATAAGTAACCTAACCCAGAGAATTTACCTTACAGAAAAATTCTATAAAAACGCATTTACACATAGGATAACTTTCAACTTTTCACTTTCAACTTTGAACTTAAAAAAACTAGCAGTTTTGGCCGCGTTCGTTCGCTATTTCTTTGATTCTCTCAATACAAAAATCTATTTCTTGTTCTGTGTTGAATTTCGAAAAACTAAATCGAACTACCTTACAAGCTTCAGGCAATTTAAAATGAGCCAACACATGGGAAGCCTTGGCTGCTCCACTGCTACAAGCACTGCCGCCGCTGCATGCCACCCCTTTCATATCCAGCTGAAAAAGGAGCATTTCACTGTCAAATTCAGGTGGAAAAATCGTGGAAACGATGGTACATAAACTTTCATCTAGTTTCGTGAGAAAATTGATACTTGGAAAACTCGATTTGAGTTTAGTCATAAATGTAGTTCGTAGTTTATTCAAGTAAATTATATCCTCGTCCACATTTTTAGTGGCTAATTCGAATGCTTTAGCCATACCTGCGATGGAGGCTAAATTCTCTGTGCCACTTCTATACCCCCGTTCTTGTGAACCTCCAGTAATGAGAGAATTTATCTGATTGGGTTGCCTAATATACATAAATCCAACACCCTTAGGTCCATGGAATTTATGCGCCGATGCCGAAGCAAAATCAACTTTAAGTTCTTGGAAATTGATTGGCAGATGACCCATCGTTTGCACCATATCACTGTGTAGAAGAGCCCCATGTTTATGGCAAATTTCACTTATAGCTTTTAAATCATTTAAAACGCCTACTTCATTATTGGCATGCATCACAGAGACCAAGACTTTTTTAGCCGCTTTGGCGAGTTCATATTCCAACTTATCTATATCTACACTCCCATTCGGGTTTAACTCTAAAAAGCGAACTGGGATAACCTCGCCAATTTGATTGGAGGTTTGATAGATCGAAGGATGTTCTATCGGTGTCGTCCAAACTTCTGAAATCTGATCACTTTTTATCGAATTTCTCAGAATTGTATTATTACTTTCTGTCCCACAGGAGGTAAAGAAAATCTCTGAAGGTTTAGCTCCCAATAATTTGGCGATGGTTCGACGAGACTCTTCCAATTGACCTTTGGCATCTCTGCCGAATGAATGGGAAGAAGATGGGTTGCCAAAGGTCTCAGATAAGCTTTTGGTCATTACCTGCACTACCTCTGGATGAATCGGAGTAGTCGCAGCATTGTCAAAAAATACTCTTGTCATGAAGATAAATTACCCACAAATATACAAAATTAGGCTTGAATCTTTGCTCAATTCCAACATTCTCTTCTAGAGCCGAGACTTTCAAGCAGGACACTGCTAATCTATAGCATTATCATATGAATAAAATTGAAAATTTAAATAGTATGACTTTTCACCATTAGCATTCTACTCCTTCGATACCATTGCAGGAGGATAGTTGACAAGGAAAATACTGATTGAAAACTAGATTCTAATTTCCTAAAATGCACAACAGTCATAATATCTTTTCCCAACGCCTCCTAGGAGGAAACCTACCTTCACCTGACCCGTGAGGAAGAAGTCATAATTTTGTTTTCCTCTTACTTCACCCACAGCATGCGGATTCAAACCTCTGTCCGATAGGGCTGTTACCAAAGTATATAGATTAGGGTTAGCCACTTGGTAGGCATTTTGAAAGTCTATAGGATTTGGATATACGGTAGAAACGTCATCGATATAATCTGTAAAGGTATGATTATAATTGAAATCAAGGGCCACAGATACCTTCCTAGATGGGAAATATACTTTCAATCCCGCATTAAGTGGTATCATAATATCCACCAATCTATATTTCTGAGCATAGCCAGGCATGCCTTGACCTTCTGTGCCCAGCGGCTGCAGTTCTACCTCTTTATCTCCCAACATGGTCTTTGGATTAAACTGGAAAAAGCCTACACCACCACCGATATATGGCGAGACTATTAGCTTTCTACTTGCCCATTTTTTCCTAGTTCTTAGCGGCTCTATTTGCAAATCTAAAAAGGCTGAATTGACTGAAGTGTGAAAACTTAAATTTCGAACTTGACGACCCCAAGCATCAGACGTAGGATCGGTTACGTTATTATCCGAATCAGCACCAGCTAGATTCATATGATAGTAATTAAGACCTAAGCTGAATATGGAAGGGAAATAATACCGTCCTCCTAAGGAGAAACTCAATTTAAAATTTTTCGTATTGAATCCTTCGCCTAGAAAAGTAAATGGAGAGTTTCCCAAATTTTTTACATTTATTAATAAGTGCATAATTTAGTGATACAATTGGGTTGAAATTATTATCTTTGCCTCATGAATAAAATTAGAGGTACAAAAGATAGTCAGGAGACTAAGCGAAAGCTAGTAGTTTCTTATCTCAAGAAGAAGAAA
>JAJTHM010000089.1 GCA_021297855.1 Sphingobacteriales bacterium
TAGTCGCATTGTATAGCGCATTGCACTACAAACAATTTCCATTCACAAAATTGAAATCTGTAGTACACAAATCGGAATTTCAAAAAAACGATTCCCTGAAAATACTGAGGATTTAGATGATTTGGCTGCAATGTGGGTTAAAGGATATGTATTGCCAAATGAGACTATCTATTCATTCTATTGATTCGCATACTAAATCTTTACAATTAAAGGATTATAGAGCGGTAATACAAGATTTATATAATATGTTTTCTGATTTTAGCCCAGAAGTAAAGACAATAATGGATGAAAAAGTAAAATCAAGCTTAGGTATTAGTATAACTGAATTTTACAATAGAAAGTTAAAGACTATTTTAAAAAGAGATAAAATAGTAAATGAAGAGGAATATTATATTATTTCAGATTTGCTAAGCGATACTGAAAATTATAGAGATTTAATATTTATTGATATATTAAATAAAATGATAATAGAATACGAAGTAAAAAAATTACGGTGCTAAAGAGGGCGAAGCCCTCTCCCCCTAGCACTCGGCGAGCTTTAGTGAGCCGAGTATTTTTTGACCTTGTTTCGCGACCTAAGAATCTAATTTAGCCTCTTTATAATCCAAACACGCTGCGCACTCTCCGCCAACATCCTAAAATCAACTGGTAGTAATCGACTAACACCTTGTGCTATGATAGTACATTATCCGTGCCCACAAAAGTACCTTCGTTTAAAAGGTCAGAAAATATGAGAATTGCAGATTAAAAAAATTATTGTTATTTAATTTAAATATTATGTAAATCCTCCAGTTAATTTTTGTATTTACATAAAAATATTACCAATATGATTGATGTTATTATGTTGAATTACAGTAATATAAAGTTTACTTATTCTTTTTTAGTATAATAATTTAATAAATATAAAAAATGTTAATATATGTATTGTATTTATGTAAATTGGGGAATTGATTACTATATTTGCATAAATAATTTATGTATGTTTCATAGAAATATTGGAGTATTACTACGGGAATATGCCAGCGAATTCCGAAGCATTGCTGTAGTAGGTCCACGCCAGTCAGGTAAATCTACTTTGGTCAAAACCGTATTTATCGAAAAGCCCTATGTCACCCTAGAGGATATAGATATCCGAAAATTTGCGGAAACAGATACGCGTGGATTTCTCAATCAATTTCCCAATGGGGCAGTCATAGATGAAGTTCAACGCGTTCCAGAGATTCTCAATTACCTACAAAATATAATTGATACACGCAATGAAGACGGACTATTTGTCCTCACAGGGAGCAATCAATTTCTATTACAGGACAATATATCGCAAACACTAGCAGGAAGAATTGGGTTTATTGATTTGTATCCACTGACTATGTCAGAAATCACACCAGAGTTTAAAGATCATCTAGATATGAAAGACATAATTTTTAGAGGATTTTATCCTGAAGTTATATATAAACATCGCAATCCTAGAGTCTGGTTTGAAAACTATATCCGCACCTATTTAGAACGCGATGTCAAATTATTGAAAAACATAGACAATATCATGCTGTTTATGAAATTTGTCAAACTGTGTGCAGGCCGCACGGGTCAAATAGTCAATTATCAATCGCTCAGTATAGAAGCTGGGGTAGATTTTAAAACTGTTCAGTCTTGGTTGGGAATATTACAAAATAGTTTTATTATTAAGTTGATTCAACCCTACTATTCAAATTTCAATAAACGGACGATTAAAGCCCCCAAATTGTATTTTATAGATACAGGTTTAGCCTGCAATCTGCTCGGACTTCGTCATGCAAAAGAATTAGACAACTATCATAGCTGGGGAGCTTTGTTTGAGAATTTCATCATTATGGAATTCTATAAAAACATAGCCAATCTGGGATTAAATTATCCGCTTTATTATTGGCGAGATAGCAATGGTATAGAGATAGATTTAATGATAGATAAAGGAACTGATTTTATACCTATAGAAATCAAGGCTGGTCAAACATTCCAAAAGGACTTTACCAAGAATATTAAGAAAATTCAAGAAATATCTTTATCCAAAAACAAGGGTTATGTGGTCTATCAGGGAGATTTTGAATTAACAGATGGAGATAAAATAGACATCATTAATTACAATAACTTGGCTAAGATTTTAGCGTAAAATACTCCCTAAAGGATTTCTCTTACGCACTCTCCGCCAACGTCCTAAAATCAACAGGAACTACTCGACTCACTCCTTGCTCTATCATGGTGACACCATAGAGCACTTCTACACTTGCCATCGTTTGTTTGTTGTGGGTGACGATGATGAATTGTGAATTCTTGGAAAACTCTTCGATGATTTTATTGAACTTGGCTATGTTGGTATCATCCAATGGAGCGTCCACCTCATCGAAGATACAGAATGGTGCTGGCTTCAAGAGATAGAGAGAGAAGAGCAGCGCCGTGGCGGTCAGTGTTTTTTCGCCACCAGAGAGCTGGTTGATGGTAAGAGGTTTTTTACCTTTAGGTTTGGCTATGATTTCTATGTCAGAATCCAAAGGATTTTCTGGATCTACGAGTATCAAATCACAGTCATCATCTTCGGTAAATAAAATGCGGAAGGTCTTGATAAAATTTTCTCTGATTTTATGGAAAGATTCTAAGAAACGCTCTTTTGCATTCGCATCTATTTCCTTGATGGTTTCTAGTAAGTCATTTTTAGCTGCTAACACATCTTCTTTTTGCTCTACTAAGAAGTCGTAGCGCTTTTTCATTTCGTTGTAGGTCTCAATGGCCATGGGATTGATCTCTCCGTAGGTGTCTAGTCTCTTTTTGAAGTGGGCTAGTTTGGTTTCTACTTCTTCTTGTGGCAAAGTCACAGTAAGATCGGAATTGATAAATTCATCTAATTCCATTTCAAACTCAATCTTCAATCTCTCTTTGATTGATTGAAGCTGAATGCGCATTTCCTGTAATTTGGAATCATAGGTGTAAACTATTTCGGTTTGTCTGCTCAGTTGACTTTGGATTTCTCGAATGGCATTCTCCTGCTCTGCGACTAGATTTCGAGAGGTGAAATAATCCTTCTCTGCTTCTTGCACATTTAGCGTGAGGCTATCGCGCTCGGTATAGTTAGAGAGAATATCCATTTCCATTTTAGATAGCTTTTCTGTTTTTTCGGCTTCTTCTTTGTATTGGCTATCTATTTTATTTTGAAATTGGACAACATTATTATTTAAGGTATCAAGCTGCTTGGTAAAAAACAAAATCTGCTGATTTTGCTGCATTATAGTGATGTGAAGCGTATTATATTCTACATCGATTTTATTTGCCTTTTCTTTGATTTCATTGTATTTCGACATATAAATGTCTAGGGCTACCTGATTTTGATCATTCTTATCTTTGAGTACATCTAGACTTTTGATTAGTTCTAAATGCTCTAATTCTATTTTTTGAAGAGCAGCCTCATTGGCTATCCTACTGTCGGCTAATTCTAGCCTTTTATCCTCAAGTTGCACCAGACGTGTTTTGGTTTGCTCTACCATAACTGATTTTTTTGCAAACTCATCCTTGATATTGGAAAATTTAGCCTGCAATTCTTCAATCTCTTTAATCTTGGTTTTAGTTTTTAGCTCTTCTATTTCTTTGATGAGCGAATTATGTTGTTTTTCGACTATCGCTACTTCTTTGTCTAGCTCTATGATTTCGGCATTGAGAGCTTCGAGATTTCTACTTCTTCCTACTTGGGCTCCATCAAACAAACTAGCCGAACCTCCATAAAGTGCGTGTCTGTCTAGTATCGCGGTTCCTTTGAGGTCTATGATTTTGATATTTTCATTTTCATAGTCAGCTAGGTTGAGTTCTTCTATATTTTCAGCGAAGTAAATATTGTGAAATAGATAGGCTGCCAATGCTTGATACTGTTTGTCAAGTTTGACTACCTCGGCAGCAGGTATCAAGCCATTATACGAATTAGCTGTCGGAGTTGAAATTTTATTGACTAGCTCTATGACAAATAAGCCCACCTTACCTGCGTTCTGCTCCTTCAATTTACGAATAGAAAGTTGTGCGTCAAATAGTGTATCCACGATGAAATAGTTGCCATATCCGGCAATCAATCCTTCTATGGCTATTTTATATTTTTCATCACATACTATAAGGTCAGAAAATACATTTTTATGCTCGAAGAGAGGGACATTTTTCTTGAGAAATTTAATGCTCTCAGGGAAGCCTTCCAAATTGTCAATCATGGATTTCAGAAGGTTGTATTCATTCTTCTTACTGTCATTTTTTCGATGAACTTGATTGAGTTCAATCTTCTTTTGATTGACTAATTCCGTTTTTTCTTCGATAATTTTTTTGTTAGCTTCTTCTTCTTGTATCAGTTTTTGAAGTTCAGCTTCTAATTTATTTTTTGATTGTGCTATCAGATTAAATGCACTATCAAGCGTTTCTCTCTCCAAATACAATCCCTCATACTCATTTTCTATTTTTAATCGATTTTCTTCTGCTACAGCAATCTGAGATTGGAGAACAGATTTATTTTTATCTAATTCGTAAACTTGCTTTTGAGTTTCGGTAAATAAGTCCTTGTCTTGGTCTATGAGGGATTTATTTTCTAAGAACGTTTTTTCATTCGCTTCTAATTCTTCTTGGATGGCCTTTTTATCGATTTCTACTAGGTTAAATTTCTCTTGTGAATTTCCAACGATTTCGTTCAATTCTCTCAACGAAATATTAACCTGCTCTATCTCCTTTTGCGCTTCTTGGATTTGAATTTTTATCTGCTCATTATTTTTAGATAAATTGGAAATCTGCTCTCTTAAAAGGTTGCGTTCATTTTCATTTCTCCCTATGCCGCCGATAAGCTCATTGACTTTTTTCTGCACTTCGGTTAGTCTGGATTCTTTGGTAACCAATTCTAATTTTAACTTCTGAGTCTCCGCATCTCTAGACTGAATCATGGTTTCGATCTCATTCTTCTTGTCTTGCTCTTTTTGCTTGTCAGCGAATAATGTATTGTAGCTCGTTTTATAATTACTCACTTGATATTTAATAGACTCTAGGGAATAGGTCTTGTATTCTTCTTTGATTTGGTAGTAACGCTCTGCTCGTTTCGCTTGAGTTTCCAGTGTTTTCATATTGGACTCAATCTCGGCCAATATATCTTTTAGTCGCTCTAAGTTCTCTTCTGTAGCCTTTAGTTTTTGCAGTGATTCCTTCTTGCGGATTTTATATTTACTGATACTAGATGCCTGTTCGAAAAGTCTTTTTCGCGACTGTTCTTTATTTTGCAGAATTTCATCTACCATACCTAGTTCTATGATAGCATAGCTATCGCTACCTATACCAGAATCTATAAAAAGATTATGAATGTCTTTTAATCGGCAGCTGACGTCATTGATTCTATACTCACTTTCCCCCGTGCGAAAAAGTCGACGTGTGACGGTGACTTCCTGAAATTCGGTGGAGAGAATATTTTTTGTATTGTCAAAGGAGAGGGAAACTTCCGCTAAACCACTAGACTTTCGAGTTTTTGTGCCATTAAAAAGGACGTTGTCCATTTTCTCTAATCTCAGCTGAGATGTCTTTTGCTCACCTAAAACCCACCGTATCGCATCGACGATATTCGACTTACCACAACCATTAGGTCCAACTATCCCAGTTATATTATCATTAAAATGAACAACCGTTTTATCTGCAAAACTTTTAAATCCTTTGACCTCTAATCGCTTTAACTTCACACTTAGCTTTTTAATATTCATTTCGACATTCTCCAAATTTCTTGATAAGAGATTTGGAGTCACCTACTATGCAATAGTAGGAATATTTTAGTAAAATTCTTCTTAATATGCCCTAAAATAGGGCTTATCCACATATTGATTTGCAGTTTTGTAGATAGAGTGTGGAAAACATGAACTACCTTGACCGAAAACTTAAAAAAGTTCTTTTTGACTTATCTCAAAAGCATAAAATTTCCTTCTTTATTCTGGAGGCCAAACTTCGTTATTAGTTATAATTTAAACTTACAACCAGTGAGAAAATTTATTCGAGGCAGTTCTATGCCATTAAAATTTTCATATCTAGTATTGGTTAGATTATTAGTTTGCAAATAAAATGAAGCAGGTATCTTTTTTAATTTATACTCAGTTTTGCTATCCAGTATGGCATAGGTATAGTTAATGTTGGCACGGTCTTCTATTCTAAATTGAAATGTATGAAATAAATTGTTGGACAATTTTAAAATGATACCAGCAGTAACTTGATTTTTTAGCATATTAAAGCTATACCTAGTATTTTCTGCAGATTCTATGCTAAATATATTGTGGCAGTAGTTTATTTCAAATGAAGATATTGGTTTGGCATTTGTTATCTTACTCAGGTTGGATTTAAAATTAAATTCAATCCCTTGATTTACCACTCTACTAATATTCTGACTAACATAATAGTTGTCTAAAGAGTTATTTTTAACCCAGTCAATTTGATTTTGACTCCATCTGGAGTAGCATTTGGCTGAAAATTGAGATGTATTAGATTCAAACTTATATCCAAAATCTAGGTTAGTTCCCTTTTCTGGACTTAAGTCAGCATTTCCTGAATCCGTAGGAGAAGTATAATATAATTCCGTAAAGCTCGGAATTCTAAATACAGAATTTATCGAACTAAAAAATGAATGTTGTTTATTTAGCTTGAATACTAAATTAGTTCCGCCTGTTATGAAAGGCGAAATCTTATCGATATAATTGAAATTTCCGCCAAGGTTGAGGTATAAAAATTTTGTGTTTATACCCAGATTGATATTGCCATTTATAATAGTGCGATTTCTCAATCCTAGGTTATTACTTTTTAAGTTTTCATTTTTATATTCAAATTGACTTGCTATTGTGAGTTGTTTGGAAAGTGGTCTATTAAAATCAATTGAGGCACCTCTAACATCTGTAGAATGTCTATTTTGATAAAAGCTTGGATCACTCCTCCTCAATAAATAGTAATCATTAATTTGATTCCAATATCCGTTGAACTTAAAATTTTCATTTTTAATTCCTACGTTATAAAAATAGGATTGCAATTCTTCATATTGATCAGGAAATCTTAGGCTATAGAAGCCATTGGCACCAAATTTTTTACTATGAATGGCAGCTGTAGCATAGGCTTGCCATCTATTATTTGTACCCAATGATAGATGATTTTCAGAATATATTTGGAATGTATTATTATCTGTGTTAGATCTATAACCATTGCTATTAATATAGCTTACCCCAAGTTTATGCCAATGCTTATCTTTAACTATATCTAGGAGCGCACTGCTTGAAACTGTTTGGTATGAGCCTAAAGATAACTGACCTGTTAACTGTGTTTTTTTTGGTTTCATAGTATTGAGTTCAATGGCTCCTGCAAAAGCATTTGCTCCGTGATGCTTAGCATTTCCGTTTTGTATAACCTCAATTTGATCTATAAATTCTAGAGGAATAGGAAGCATCATATTATTATGTCCTGTTTGAGGATGGTTTATTTTAATACCGTTGAATAAAATAGCTACCTGTTCGTAGGTGCTGCCACGAATGCTAATATCTGCTTGAGAACCTAAAAAACCTCTACTTTGGATATTTACACTTGGCAATTTTGACAGTTCGTCTATCAGCGTGTAGGAACTGGTATGTTCAATATCAGATTTAGTTCTTACTATTCTAGATAAACTGTTTTTTAGTAGAACATTGTTTATTATTACTGTATCTACTGTTTTAAATTGTGAATATATTGGCCCATTGCAAATTGATATCAAGTAAAATCCTAGAATAAACTTTAATTTTGTGCTCACCTTATTAGATTGTAAGAGAAAAAGGCGCAAATATAGGCTAATGCTAGCAATGTGAAGAATGAAAATAATGGATACTTCCATGATCCAGTTTCTTTTTTCATAGCGGCCAATGTGCTCATACATTGTAATGCAAAAGCGTAAAATAGCAATAATGAAACACCAACTGCGGTGGTATAGATGGGCTCTTGTGTTGTTGCGTTTTTTTGATTTTTAATTTTCTCGAATATAGTCCCTTCATCCTCTGAGTCTATCTGATAGAGCGTAGCTAAGGTAGATACAAAGACTTCTCTAGCAGCGAAGGAGGACAATAAGGCTATACCAATTTTCCAGTCATAACCCAATGGTCTTATAGCAGGCTCTATACTTTTACCAATCTGGGATAGAAATGAATTTTCAATATGAGTTCGCTCCAATTGTCTATTTTCAAAATGAAAAGAACCTAAGAGCCAGAGAATAATAGAAATGGAAATAATAAATTTTCCTGCCGTCATTACAAATGGTATGACGGCATTTTTTATATTCGTCACCACATTCCTAAATGATGGCAGACGATACGGAGGCAGCTCCATAATGAGAAAACTCTTTTCTTTGGTCTGAATATTTTTATCGAGAATCCATGCAAATAATAGAGCAAAAATTACACCTAGCAGGTATAAACCTAGCAAAGTAGCCCCTTGAAATTTTAAAGGTATAGTGATAGAAATGAGCAATGCATAGACTGGCAAGCGCGCAGAGCAGGTCATAAATGGTATACTCAGTATCGTGATGAGTCTTTCTTTATGGGTTGGAATGGCCTTGGTAGAGGCGATTGCGGGTATAGCACAAGCGTTGCCAGATAGCAATGGCAATATGCTCTTACCACTTAACCCGAATCGTCTCATGAATCGATCCATAAGAAAGACGATGCGAGCCATATAACCACTTTCCTCCAAAAATGTATTGAGCAAAAATAATAATGCTATCTGTGGAATAAAAATTAAAACCCCTCCAATGCCAGGTATCACTGCTTCCGCGACAAACTCGATAAACCATTTTGGATTTTCAAACTGTTGCATGTAAGTGGCCAACCATCCAAATAATATGTCAAGCCACTCCATCGGGTAGGAAGCTAAGGTGAATAAGGTTTGGAAAACGAGGTACAAAATAGCAAGCAGAATTACATAGCCTAAAATGGGGTGGATGGCCCATTCATCTACTTTGTCTGTCCATTTTATACGCTGAAATGCTTTGGCCGTTTTGCGCGTAGTGAGCTGGAGAATTTTTTCTATTTTATTATATCTGTAGATTATCTCCTTCCGCTTTGTATTTTCTATGATGGCATTATTGGGAGTTTCGTATACGTATTGTTGCCATTCCCTATAGTTAATCGCTTGATCTTCCGTTTTATGTTCAAATAAATCGGCATTGCCAAAAAAACGTATAGCGGCACTATAATTACCTGCAGCTATGAAATCTTGTATTTGAGAAATGCCTTCTCCTTTTTTAGAATTGGTAAGAAATACTGGGACTCCCAATTCTTTACTCAAAAAATTGATATCAATCTCTTCTCCTTTTCTCTTGAGTTCATCGACCATATTGATGACAAAAATGTTGGGCAGATAGCAGTCAGCAACTTGAGTATATAGAAGCAGACTGCGTTGCAAATTACTTGCATCAGCTACAAATATGATGAGCTCACTATGGTGGTTGATAAGTTCGTCGATGACTACTTTCTCATCAATCGAATTCGGATAAAGTGAATAACATCCAGGTAGGTCTATCAGCTCATATTCCTGATTTTTAATTTTTAAGGAACCCGTTTTTTTCTCAGTTGTTACCCCTGGATAGTTGGCTATTTTCTGGAAAATACCAGTAAGCTTATTAAACAAAGATGATTTACCTGAGTTCGGATTGCCAATAAGGAGTATTTTTTTTATTTCAGCCACGAATTCTATAATAGTTTATAAAGTAATCAGACGTCAGTAGTCAGTCATTTGTAATTAAAGTTTGTCATACTTTTAAATTATTCCATCATTATAACTGTTCATTACCATGTCAACCCATTTTCAAATTGACTCATTTTCAAATTCATCATCACATTTCCAAATCTTATATCATCATATTATCACATCGTCACATTACAATATTATCACATCGCCTCACCACGACCCCTTTTGCTTCCTTATCCCTTAGCATTATTTTGCTATTACCCAAACTGACACAGATGGGATCATTACCTAAAGATTTAGCTTCGACCGTAATCATCTTATTCTCATAGAAGCCTATCTCTACTAGCTTTAAGGTAAATTCATTATTGAGTAAGGAGGTAATAATAGCAGATTCTCCGACAGAAATTTCATTTAAAGTCATGTGGGCAAATATAATATTATTTAGAGAGATTCTAAATAGAAATAAAGTTTATTTTTTTTTCATTCTTTTCCATTGAAACAGGAATATACTTTTTGTGTATATTTGCCCCATAATTTATTAAAACATGAATTTCGAATTGAGCGAGGAGCATCTGATGATTGAGAAAATGGCCAGAGATTTTGCCGTTAATGAGCTATTGCCAGGTGTAATTGACAGAGATGAGCACCAGATCATGGCGACAGAATACCTTAAAAAAATGGGTGAACTGGGTCTCATGGGTATGATGGTGGACCCAAAATATGGTGGCTCTGGCATGGATACCTTAGCTTATGTTATTGCGATGACTGAGATTTCCAAAATAGATAATTCTTGTTCGGTGGCGATGAGTGTCAATAACTCACTCGTTTGTTATGGATTAGAGAAATATGGAAATGAAGAGCAAAAAGAAAAATATCTTAAACCTTTAGCTAGTGGAGAGAAAATAGGAGCATTCTGTCTGTCAGAGCCCGAAGCGGGGAGTGATGCTACCAGCCAGAAGACGACGGCTGTAGATATGGGAGATTATTATCTTCTTAACGGTACAAAAAACTGGATCACCAATGGAACGCAAGCTTCAACATATTTGGTTATAGCACAGACCAATCCTGAACTTAAACATAAAGGAATCAATGTACTCATAGTAGAGAAGGGCATGGAAGGCTTTGTCGTAGGTCCTAAGGAGAATAAATTAGGTATTCGATCGAGTGATACCAATACGCTTTTATTTAACGATGTGAAAGTTCCTAAAGAGAATAGAATTGGTGCAGATGGTTTCGGATTTAAATTTGCCATGTCCACACTCAATGGAGGTAGAATAGGTATAGCGGCACAGGCATTGGGTATAGCAATGGGTGCATTTGAGCGCTCAGTGGCCTATGCCAAAGAGCGAAGTGCTTTTGGAGACAAAATTTCAAAATTACAGGCTATTCAATTTAAATTAGCTGATATGGCTACGGAAATAGAGGCTGCTAAACTCTTGGTTTATAAAGCTGCAAGGTTGAAAAATGAAGGCAAAGACTATTCACACGCCTCTGCTATGGCTAAATTGTACGCTAGCAAAGTGGCTATGGAACAAACGGTAGAAGCTATTCAGATACATGGGGGCTATGGCTACGTCAAGGAGTATCATGTGGAGCGCTTGATGCGCGATGCGAAAATCACACAGATATACGAAGGTACCTCAGAAATTCAAAAAGTGGTCATTTCTAGAGGAGTTCTATCTTAAACTATTTTTCTCTTTTTTGCGTTCTAAGTGCGTTAAGTTAAGCTAAACTCAAAACGAAACACTTGCGCACAATTATACTCATTCATTTATTTTTTCTTAACCATTCACTTTTTGGTCAATTCCGTGAAGTAGGCACTTGGCGTTATTATGCCAATAGGAGTGAGTTCAATGAATTAGAAAAAGTGGATAAAAACCTAATTGTGAACGCTAAACGGCTTTTATTTGATGTGAAAGTCAATCCACTAGAGGTTTTGAGCTATGACCGAACGAATGGACTTGCGGATTATGCTATTTCTACTATAGCTTATGGAGAAAATGCCAAAAAACTTTTCATTATCTATGAAAATAGTATGATGGATATTATCAGTTATCAAAATGGCAAAAAAAATATAAGTTCAAATTTTGATATTTACAATAAATTAGTGGTTGCAGATAAGACAATCACCCAGATTAAATTTTATCAAGATAGGGCTTATTTTTGTTCCAAACTAGGGATAATCGTTTACAATTATGATCGAAATGAAATTGAAGATAGTTATATCATAGGACCGAATGGGCAGTACCTAGCGGTCCACACTATGGAAATTAAAGATAATAAGATTTACGCCTCTACAGACCTAGGCATCAAGGTAGGAGAAATAAAACCAGCGATTAATCTGAAGGATTTCATAAACTGGTCAGCACCATTAGCTGCCATTCCGAGCGATACATTCATTCGCTCTGGGTTGTTATCAAATAAAATATATTGGATGTCAAAATTTACCTTGGTGGACTATGATGGGACTAGTTCAAACACCATTATATCGAGGGATACATTAAGAATACTAAAACAGCTGCGCACGATTGGTAATCACATTTATCTAGTGTATGATTCTTTGCGTTCAGATCTATCACTTCACTCTTCGAAGGTGGTCAAACTAGATGGTATAAATTTTGAGACTATAAAAACGACGAACGCGGAGCACATCAATGATGTACAGGAGATAGATGGCAAATATTATTTTTCAGGATATGGTTTTTTTGAAAATGGGAATGGGACGGAACTAAAGAAGAATAGATTAAATGATTTTCCTTGGGATAATCCTTTTAGAATGAGTTATCAAAATAAAAAATTATATATCAATCTAGGAATTATGGCTCGAAATCTTGATGCTAGTCAAAATAAGGATGGGCATTTCACTTATGGCCCTGCGGATTGGTCTAAGGGCGATTTTGTATGGACGAATAACGGCATTTGGTTTGATTCTTTGACTGACTGTACCAATGAAATTGCGGTAGTAGAGCGTGACGGGGGAAAATATAGAGCTTTTGTACGGGGAGGAGTGGCATTTGAGAAAGCAGGGCAACCTATAAAAAAATTCACGAAAAGAAATTCAACTTTAGAGTATAATAAAGATAGCGTTTATAGGATAAGCGATATGGTGATGAATTCCGTGGATGAATCGATATGGATTGCCAATAATGAAAGCATTAACCCATTAAAATGCATCACAAAAGAAGGCAAATGGTATAGTTTTAAGATTTCTTCTGTAACCAATACAAATGAAATTTATCGAATTATCATTGACCAGACAGGTAGCAAATGGCTATTGACGAGAAATGAAGGCGTTATATTATTCAATGAAATGAATATCAACGATTCGACCGATGATATTGTGAGGTTGTACACAGAAATTGGAGATAAAAATTGTAAACTCACCATTAAGTCTCCCTACTGTGGTGCAGTGGATAAAGATAATAACCTGTGGATAGGTTCGGAAAAAGGTGTCGGTATGATATCGACCTGTACCTATGATCCAGAGAGAGAATGCCGAATGTCTATCCCCATACAGCAGATTTCAAATCCTAATGATACCACACGCTACACAGAATGTGTGTTTCTCAATACTGCGGTGACGGCTATGGCTATAGATCCAGGCAATAGAATGTGGGTAGGCACTGCAGATGGGATTTTTTATAATAATGAGTATTTAAGTGATGAATTCATCCGTTTGAATAAATTGAATAGTCCTTTTTCTGTGAAGTCGGTACACGATATATTAGTTCATCCTCATAATGGCGAGGTATTTTTCACGACAGAGGTAGGCCTTCTATCCTATATGGGGCAGAGTAGTTCCGCAGAAATTAATGATGGCATTTCGCCCTATCGCATCATCCCCAATCCAGTACCAAGAGATTTCGAAGGTCTAATCACCATAGATGGATTGCCTGATGGCGGCTATTTCAAAATCACGGATGTGGTAGGCAATGTGATGTATCAAGGCCATGCGAATGGCAGTCGGGTGACATGGGATACACGCTCACTCAATGGATACAAGGTGCCAACTGGTGTATACTATATACTTTCAAGTCGCCCGCAGATGAAGGGCAAACAAGGTGTGGCTAGTTTTACGATAATAAGGTAAAACTTCATAACAAACCTTTTCAAATTACCAATATTAAATATCTTTGCGAAAAGGTTGATAATTATGGTATCCCAAATTAATTTTAAGAATTTTAAACTCTTTAAAAACTGGCAAACGCTAGAAATCAAACCTATTACTATTTTGATTGGGAAGAATAATAGTGGGAAGACGGCTGTGTTGAAGTTGCCAACTATGATTGGGGAAAGTTTAAGAGGCAATTTTTCTGAACCTATTTCATTAAATAGTAAGGTTAATATAGGAAAAAAATATGACGAATTATTTTACAGCCAAGATATTTTAGCAGACACACTTGATTTTGAAATTTTGGATAAGTTTGAAAAAATAAAGATTTCTCTAAATGGAGTATATAAAAGTGGTAATATAGAAATAAAAAGTTATAATTTCAATGATGAAAATATTAAAATTACAAAATCTAATATCAAAGGTTTTAAATATTCAAAATTAAAGCATTTGAATTTGAATTTTGACTATATAGAAGCATTTAGAGAGTATCCAAAGGATGGATTTACAACAGATTTTTATGGGAAAATTGATACAATTGGAATTTCTGGAATTAATGCGTTCAAATTGTTATCACTACATCGAAAAGAAAATAATTCTTTAATAATTTCAAAAATTTCTAATTGGTTTAAGGAAAATTTTGAAGGATGGGGGCTTGAAGTTAAACCATTTACTATCTCATCAAGTACTGAAGGTTTTGATTTTGTTTTGTCAAATGATAAAATTAAAAACATAAATATTTTAAATACAGGTTCTGGTATTAGACAAGTATTGCCTTTAATAGTAAGAAGTTACATGCCTGTTGAAGAAGAAACTCTTATTATTATAGAAGAACCTGAAAGTCATTTACATCCAGCAGCTCATGGAAATTTAGCTCAACGATTTGTAGAATCCTATTTGGAAGATTATAATAAAAGATATTTAATTGAAACGCATTCTCAAAATTTTGTTTTAAGAATGAGGCGTTTAGTAGCAGAAGGTATATTAAATCCTGATGATTTAGCTATATATTATGTGGATTATGATGAAGAAGAGTTTGCCAGCAATTTGAAGAGAATCGAAGTTGATGAAATAGGAAGAGTTTCTTTTTGGCCTGAAGGTATTTTTAGTGAAACTTTAGACGAGACAATTGGAATAAGAACAGCTCAAATAGATAGGCAATAAGATGTGGTTTGAACTAAAAGCAGATATTTTTTTAGAATCTAATTTAACGGATTTAAGAAAACTCATAACGGATTTGTGCTACAAAAGAAAGTATAATTTTTTTGTAGATATAGATCAAATAGAAAATGATACAATATTTGAAAGCTTTTATTCAGAATTTAATGAAGAGATATATGAATTCTATAATACTTATTTTAATGATTCCCCAAAAAATGTAGTGATAATTTCAAATAATAATGGGGATTTCACATTAGCTGAAGCAATAATTTATGTAAATGAAAAATTTGAGTTATTACTTGAGAATGATAGATATGATGGTGAGTTTATTGATTGTTTATTTAGAGAATTTAGAGGTAAATCAAAAAATATTAATCGATTTAAAGAAAATAATTGGTTTGAATATAAAAATGCTGGTGGTGCAACTGGAATTATTAACACTTTAGAACAAAAAATTAATCATTTTGGAAATTCTAAATTCTTAAAATGTTTTATATTGGTTGATAGTGATTTAGAATTTCCTCAAATTGAAAATTCAAAACGAAAATCTCTTATTGATTTTTATGAGACTCCGCAAAAATACCACAAAGAGCGACATTTTATGTCATGTTGTAGGAGTATGTTTGTATAAAATTAAAGAATTTTATATGAACCTATTATCATTTATGAAGGAGTTTCCGACAGAACAAAGCTGTAAA
>JAJTHM010000018.1 GCA_021297855.1 Sphingobacteriales bacterium
CCTTTCTTCTTCTTGAGATAAGAAACTACTAGCTTTCGCTTAGTCTCCTGACTATCTTTTGTACCTCTAATTTTATTCATGAGGCAAAGATAATAATTTCAACCCAATTGTATCACTAAATTATGCACTTATTAATAACTATGGAGTAAATCCTTTTAAAGATGAAATTTTAAACTTTAAATGTGAAACTTTCCAAGTTAAAAACGAGGATAGTACAATATTTTACTTTACAAAAAAATTGAAGTCTTAAAACCACACCTCATATATCTGAAAGGAGCGGCATTCTATTCATGATATCAAAAACCCACATTAGAAAAGCGGATTCGGATAAGAGTTGTACGATCAATTTTTAAAATAATAGTTCAAAACTCTGTATGTTCGTACTATTGTACAACTCGATGTTGACATTATACTCCTGCGGAGCAAATATAAATAAAAACGATAGACTTTAAGCACTTTATGCTTAATTTTGTACAACGCCAGCACCCCCCTTTAGCGGTCATTGTAAAGACGACACACAGAAACATTCAAAATACCATCAAGTAAAAATATGACCGTTGAACTTTTATATAGTATCCCAGAATGGTTAATCGGACTGGTGACACTTATTCTGCTTATCGTTTCGGTAGAGATTGGTTATTGGATTGGGTTAAAAGCTAAAGTTGAAATGACTCAGCAGATGAAAGCTCAAATTTCAACAATACAGACGGCTATCCTGACAATATTTACCTTTCTATTAGGATTTACATTTGCTATGGCTCTTTCACGTTTCGACAATAGAAAACAAATGGTTGTGAAGGAGTCGAACTCTATTGGAACTGCTGTATTGAGATCAAAATTATTGCCCGAAAATCAACGAGCCAAAATGATTGAATTGTTTAAGGAATATGTTAATGTTGAATTCAGTATTACTTCTAGAGCAAATGTTCCCTTAAAAGAAAGGAAAGGAAAGAACAAAACTTGGAAGCAAAACGACTTCAGACACTAATGTGGGACGAAGCGTTTGCTGCAACTGAAAACAACCCACTTTCTGTTCCGGCGGGACTTTTTGCGACTTCAATTAACCAGCTCATTGACATTAAGACAGAAAGAGATATCGCTATTTCTAATCACGTTCCCGAGATTGTTTTACTCGGTCTTTTCCTTTTTGCGGTATTAGCAATTGGTATACTCGGTTACGGAAACGGATTAGCCGCGACACACGCAAGGTATCCAGCAATAATTTTGTGTATAGTAATTACAATTTCGTTCATACTAATAATAGACCTTGACAGACCTAATCGTGGATTAACTAAAGTAAGCCAGGAAAGTATGATTGACTTAGTGACCATTATTAATAAGTTAAGCAAAGAATAAATTTACGAATGAAACTTGGCAGACAAAAAGGCAAACAACGAACCACTAGGAGTGGGGTTAAGAAATTGTCGGCTCCCCTATCATTCAGCCAGTTTGTACTTGAATATTTTTCTTGGTTTTAGTTCATATTTTATACTTTAGAGGAGAAAATAAATTCAGTTTAAAATAGCCATTCTATGTATATCCGAATTTCATTCTTAGCTTTCTGTTTGATGCTATTGTCATCTTGTTCATTCGATTTCTTGGACTTTAATAAGAACCTAGATACAAGACTGGTGGGGGTATGGTATGGGTCTGAGACGGGTCAAGAAATTAAAGGTGTAGAAAAGAAATGGGAAATGACACGACTCGAGGATGGCAGCTTTACGATTCAGTTTGCGTTATATCAGTCTGGAAAATTGCGCAAATCAGAAGAGAGCGGCACCTGGTGGACTGAAAATGGAACCTATTATGAAAATCATGATGCCTCTGGCCTAACGAATATATACAAATATGAAGTCCTGGATGCCTTGCATATAAAATTCGTAGCCGAAAAAATGAGTTCACCAATGTATGCAGGTACTTATGAATTTATAGACATTAAAAAGACTAAAACTAATCGCTAATTATATCTAAACATGCAAATTTCACTGCAAGTTATAGATTATCATTAAGTTGCCGCCAATTTATTGAAAATAGCAGACAGGAATCATTTTTGTTAATTTTTAAAAATTAGGTTGGAGTGAAATTTTGCTATTCCGTATCTTCGAATCGAAATAGCAAAAGACGATGGACCCGAAATCCATGAGATGCGGATTTGGGTTTAAATATGTGTACGAGCATATTATTTTTTAATAGAATTCATTTTCACTCTTCGTTAGAGATCCTTCGTCAAAGTCTATTGCACAATGTGGGTTAAAAAAAACATCTATTTTAAATAATATTCACTATCTTTGCTTGAACAAAAAAGCGACTTAAGAAACTTTTTTATAAATTTATAAGTTATATACGCAATAATTCACTTAAGATTAAGTTTAGACAATATATTCAAATACAATTTAAAAATGAAAACGACCTTACTTCTATTTCTTATCCTGTCTATGAGCCTTCAAGCTAATAACGACAACAAAAAGACGATTGCGATAAACCCAACTAGCTCCAAAAAAGTAGATTATACGCCCGTAGTGCGCGTAAAATACAACTTGAGTTTATCTAAAAAATATGATTTGAAGTACTCCTTAGTTATGCCTATGCGCAAAGAGAACCTAAGTATATTAGGGAGAAACTTTAAAAAGAGCCGATTCGATTCCAAACCGATTTATCAGCCTAGATTCCAAAATTTGAATAAAGTGGATTTAGCCAGTATTGTGGAGAAAAATAAAATTTACAATCTCCAAAAAACTATTCAACTCAGGACTTTCTAGTCTATGCTTGTCAGCACAGAAGGAATCGTTCTGCGCCAGTTCCCTTTTTCCGATACCAGTATAATAGTAAAAATCTTTACCCGAGATTATGGCTTGGTGGGTTTTATAATTAAAGGAGCGAAGTCCAAAAAAAACGCTAAAGCCCAACTATTCAAACCAGTCAATTTACTTGCTATCTCTTTTTATCAAAATGAAAATCAAGGACTAAAACAAATCAGAGAAGCTCAACTTCTATTTGCCCCTGAAGCGCAAAACTTCGGTGTATATAAGTCAGCTGTCACCATGTTTATGGTAGAACTGATCAACCATACCGTGCCTGAAGACAGTGGCCAGCCCGATATAGAGAAGTATAACTTCATAGCATCGAGCATTCAATATCTCAGAGATCATCCCTTGAACGCTCATTTCTACCTATCCTTCATGTATCGGTATTCAGGGTATTTAGGCATAGAAATTCCACTAGAATCAGATTCCGGCCTTGAAAATCTAGCCGACTACACCCATCTGGTGAATTTATCATGGACAAAGAAGGAAAGGCAAGCCCTGTTTCACAGTTTTGAAAGACATTATTTGGAAAATTTAACACAGTATAAATCGTTGAAATCCATTGATATACTAAATACAATTCTACAATAGAAAATCAAGCCTAAACGATTTTATATAGTTCATTATCTTAGTTTCAAATTCTATTATATGAGGAAATCATTATGCCTATTGTTCATTTTATTTACTACAGAGTTCTTATTAGCCCAATGCCAATTCATGTCTGAGAGAGACTTTGAGGCAGCTAAATATCGTCTGAGTGGTAATCGCGGCAATATCAATACCTTTCAGTCTGCAATGGATCTGAGTCGTGCTTATTGCTTATCCAGCAGACAAGCCAAAGAAATAGCCAACTATCTAGCCAACGACAGAGATAAATTTGATTTCTTAAAATCCAGTTATCCCAATATCGCAGATAGAGAGAACTTCTCCGATGTAATGGATGTGTTTAGATTGTTCTCCTCTGCTATCCGTCTCTATCATCAGACCATGGCTATGACTGTGACTCAAGTGCCCAATCCGCAGCATTTACCATCCAATCCAAGTTGCCCTAGAGCCATGAATCCAACGAATTTCAACAACCTGAGAAATCAAGTAGCCATTCAAACAGATGACAGACAAAAGGCATCAGCGATGCTGAATGCAGCCAACCAATGTATGACAACCCAGCAGTGCGTTTCACTTCTAGAGTCTATACGAGATGAAAACATACGATTGGATGTCATGAAAAGATTGTATCCTCTCGTTTATGATGTAGAGAATTATGCACAAGCTGCCAATGCCCTCTCGGCAAGTTACAGAACACAATTTCTGGCTTTTCTTCAAAATCCTACATCGACTCCTGCCTCGAATGCGCAACCAATAGCTCTAGCTGAAATCGATTTTACTAATTTTCTAAACAGTATTCGAAAGCAGAGTTTTGAAAAAGATAAGGATAACTATATTAGAACCTATATGAATAGCGCATTGATGAATACAGCTCAAATCAAACAAGTATTAAAGTTGATGAGTTTTGATGCCACTAAATTAGATTTAGCCAAATTCTTGTTTGACCATTGCATAGATAAACAGAACTATTTTCAAGTCGCTGATGAGCTGCAATTTAGTAGCAGTAAAAATGAGCTCAATGACTACGTTAAGTCCCGTAAATAAAGGATAATGCAAGTTACCAACCCACGATTAAACGCGATAAATCCTTGTTAAAAAAACAAAACTGTACTGCAAATAATACATTATTTGTTTATATTTGTGGAAAATTTCTACTTATGTTTAAATTCATGAAACAAAAATCGGCAGAATCAGGAGATATAAGCGCTATCAACCTAATAGGAAAAGGGACTGCAATTAGCGGAAACATAACATGTCATGGAAATATAAGAATAGATGGATCTTTGATCGGTGATATCACATCATCCAATAAAATAGTCACGGGACCAGAATCTGAAGTCGAAGGAGATTTGAGAATAGGTAGTGGCAAAATAGGTGGAAAAGTATATGGTAATATATATTCTTCTGGAACGCTGGAAATTGAGAGTACAGCTCTAATAGAAGGGATGATAGAGTCCAACGGATTGATTATCCATGAAGGTGCGAATCTAAAAGCCGAAATCAATTCTAAGAATAAGGCAATGCCAAAGATGCAAGACCTTCCAATCAAAAACAAAGCCACCGACTTCTCTAGTGCAGCCGTGCTATAATCTTTTTTTTAAGCCCAAGATTTGCTTCGATCCACTGCCTCTTGCCACTTGGCGTAGAGTTTGTTCGCATTTTCTATGGTCATGCTAGGCTTTCTCTTCTGCGAATCACCTAGGTTCAAATTATCTAAACTAATGCCGACTCCCTCCGCAGCCATCATGGCTACTCCTAGGGCTGTGCACTCTTCGCTTGGGCTAAGCACGACATCTTTCTGTAATATATCGGCGAGAAATTGCTGTAAAAAAGGACTTTTGCTGACCCCTCCATCTATCTGCAAGGACTGAATAGGCACACCCGAATCACGTGCAAGGGTCTCCACAATATCTCTACACTGATAGGCCAAAGATTCATAGGTAGCTCTAACAATGTGCGCGCGATTGGTATTTCTATTCAAGCCCAAAATGGTAGCGCGTGCGCGCATATCCCAGTATGGTGCTCCCAAACCGGTAAAGGCGGGTACGACATAGACATTGTCGGTGCTAAGTATCGAAGCTGCCATCTCATCTGCTTCATGATATTCATCAAACAAATTTAGATTTTCCTTTAACCATTTGAGTGCAGAACCTGCATTAAACACACTTCCTTCTAGTGCATAAGCGAGCTCCTCCCCTTTCTTCCAAGCGATGGTGGTCAATAACCTATTTTCAGAAAGTTTAAATTCATTGCCTATATTCTGTAGAAGAAAACAGCCTGTGCCAAAGGTGTTTTTCATCATTCCCTTGGTGAAGCATTGGTGTCCAAACAAAGCAGCCTGCTGATCCCCAGCTATACCTGCTATTGGAATAGAATGTCCAAATATAGCCTCATCCGTCGTTGCAGCCCTCCCGATACTATCTACTACTTGAGGCAAAATGGCATGCGGAATTTTATAATGGCTCATCAATTCATCATCCCAGGTTAGCGTTTGAATGTTGTATAAATTGGTTCTGGATGCATTAGACACATCGGTCACAAACGAAGTCCCTTTGGTTAGGTTCCAAATTAACCAAGTATCTATTGTGCCGACACACAACTTCTCAAACTTCAATAGTTGCATTGCCTTAGGTATATTGTTTAATATCCAACGAATCTTAGGAGCAGAAAAATAAGCATCTAAATTTAGACCTGTTTTTTGTCTGTTGTTCTCGAGACCAAGACTATCTTGGTCTTCTAAACAAGCGGTGACTGTACGTCTATCCTGCCATACCAAGGCATTGCAAATGGGCTCACCAGTCTCCTTATCCCAGGCTACAATCGTTTCTCTTTGATTGGTAATGCCGATAGCTTGGATTTGCTGAGGGAGAATCCCGGCCTTGTCTATGGCATCTTTACAGCAGGCCAATTGACTTTCCCAAATCTCTATTGGATTATGCTCCACCCATCCTTCTTGCGGATAAATTTGAAGAATATCTCTTTGCGATTTTGATACTATCTGGAAATTTGAATTGTATATAATAGCCCTGCTGGAGGTTGTGCCTTGATCTATGGCTAAAATGTATTTATTCATAACGTACGATTCTAGGTCGAGAAATATCCAATTTTTGAAAATTGAACGGGAGTATTGATGTCAAGACAAGGCCTCGCTGCGAAAGGCTGCTAGTAGATGGGTATAAACCATACTGAATCTGAATAACATCGAAAATTAAATTCTCATTTTTTATGGCAATACCTGCTGTGAGACCAGATTGAATGGCGGTCTGAAAGAAATCATCAAAGCTCGGTTGAATTTTAGCTAATTCGCCTAATGCAAACACAGAAAAACGAAACCCCATAAAGGTAAAAGGAATGAAGAGATTTGATTGAAAACCTGTGGTAAATCTAGATCTTCCATAAAAATCAGCATTGCGAATACCGCGAATACCATCATAATCATTCAACTGTATATCTATATCTTGATTCACTCCTATTGTCGTTCGCATTCTAAAATAATTTCTCAATCTAAATCCTCCGAATTTATAGGCACGGCTTACTTGTTGGAAATTAAAATCCCAAACTCCTTGACTAGCCTCCGTTTCACTTGCAAAAAAACCAAGTCTGACATTCATGTTCACGTAATATCCTTTACCAGTATGGTATTGACCCAATACTTGACCCCCGTAGTATTTTCTTGTTCCATGTTCATTCATATCTATCCCGAAAAGCGTATTGATAGAAATACCAAGGGGAATATCCTCGGCCCGACCAAAGCCATTGAGCAATCGATCTTGCATAAACTTAACTCTTGAATAACCAAGATTCACCAAGAAAAGATTGGTGTTACTATACTTAAACCGTTCATTTAGATTAGTTTGAGGACGCTCAAAATGTTGCACTGTATTTAACCCAATTCCCCCAACAATAGCATTTATAGTCGTGTTCTTTGATTTAAAAGGCAAGGCATGACTAATCCATACATTATTTTCAATAAATCGATTTGGCAATATATCAAATCCATCCAACACCCCAATATCTCTATAGGAAAAAATATTTCCCCCTGCCCAGCGAAATTCCGGTCGGACAAATTCACGAAAGACTCCTAATTCTAAACTATTTTCAAGTCGAACATTCCGATACTGCGCAAAGCCATCAATAAACGACTTATTGATAAGATTGGGAATCGTATAACGTATTCCATATCCAAATAATTGATGATTATCATACGTATTAATTCTAAAATCTGTATTCACTCTATGATTCCATCCAGCAATATTGGCGTTTTCAATTCCGAAAGAAACATCTTTTGATCCATTCAATCCCAGTGAAAATCCATAAGGAAAAAGGTCTTGAATTCGATAGACCAAAATAATGCTCTGACTATCCGTGCCAGAAACATATGCTTCTATTCGCACATCGTGAAATATTCCTGAGCTTCTGATCAATCGAGCATTTTCATAGGCTGTGTAAGTTGAAAAGATATTGCATTCACTCATAAATAAATATCGATTCCTAATCACCTTTTCACGGGTATTCACATGCAAAGAGTGGGAAAGAAAATATTCAAATTTGTTGCTTTGCATAGAGGTGTCATAAACACTTTCTCCAAGGGCATTGAGTTGAATAATAATAATTGTGTCAATATATTTATTATTGAATGGAGCTAATCGATCAATTTCCTGCTTAAAAGCCTCTTCTTCGTTATAGGATTTAGTCGGATATATATTTCTAAACAAAACATTGTGAATCTCATTCGTTATATTATTTTTTCTATATAAACTTGCAATTTTATTGCTTCGAATGCTATCGCGACGATTTAATTTAGCTATCATTTCATCCTGCGCGCAGCAAGACAATGATATCACAATAAAATAAAAAATTGCGGTATTTCGCATCATTCAAAATCTATATTATAAGTAAAGATAGACAAATAGAAAAGATAAAATAAAAGTATATTTGCACCCATTTTGAACATTAGACATGGAACACAGCAATTTGACTGAATTAGAGATACAACGAAGAAAAAATTTACAATCTATTATCGATATGGGTATAGAGCCCTTTCCCGCAGAGGAGTTCGTGGTGACGAATCATGCGCATCAGATTTTAGAAGAATATTCAGAAGAAAAAAATAACTTTCAGAATATAACTATCGCCGGCAGACTAATGCAAAAGCGAATTATGGGGAAGGCATCTTTTGCTGAGATCCAAGATAGCACGGGTAGAATTCAAGTCTATATCAATCGGGATGAATTATGCCCAGGAGAAGATAAATCGCTGTATAATGATCTGTTTAAAAAACATATGGATATCGGTGATTTCGTAGGATTTCACGGGAATGTATTTAAGACCCAAACTGGACACACCAGTCTTCATTCGCATTCCATGACTTTTCTTTCGAAATCGCTACGCCCCTTTCCTGTGGTAAAAACGGATGCTGAAGGTCATGTGCATGACGCTTTTTCTGATGTGGAGCTGAGACATAGACAGCGCTACGTGGACCTTGTAGTCAATAAAGGTGTCAAAGAAACCTTTGTCACAAGAGCTAAGATATTTCAAGCCATGCGCCAGTTTTTTCTGGACAAAGGCTATATTGAAGTTGATACCCCTGTACTACAATCTATACCTGGAGGAGCTGCCGCCAGACCGTTTGTCACCCATCATAATGCCTTGGATATTCCACTTTATCTTCGAATAGCAAATGAACTTTTTCTCAAAAGACTTATTGTAGGTGGCTTTGAAGGGGTCTTCGAATTTTCTAGAAACTTTAGAAATGAAGGGATAGACAGAACCCATAATCCAGAGTTCACCGCCATGGAGATCTATATAGCCTATAAAGATTATCATTGGATGATGAATTTTACTGAATCCATGCTATCCTTCATTGTGCAGACTGTTCATGCGAAAACTGAAGTAGAATATGATGGTAAAATGATCCAGTATGCTGGCCCATATGAGCGAATCACGATGTACGATGTCATCAAGAAATATACAGGAACTGATATTTCAAAAATGAATGAAGACGAGCTAAAAGCATTCTGTCAAGCGCAAGGTGTGCAAGTAGATAATACCATGGGTAGAGGAAAACTTATTGACGAACTATTCAGTGAAAAGTGTGAGAAGCATCTGATTCAACCGACATTTATTATAGATTATCCTATTGAAATGTCGCCTCTGTGTAAAAAGCATAGATTGGATTCTCAACTGACCGAGCGCTTCGAGCTATTTATCAATGGCAAGGAGATAGCCAATGCCTACAGTGAATTGAATGACCCTATAGATCAATTAGAGCGTTTTCAAGAGCAAGTAAAACTAGCTGAGAAAGGAGATGATGAAGCTATGATTATCGATATGGATTTTGTCCGCTCCCTAGAATATGGCATGCCGCCAACTTCTGGTATGGGTATAGGTATGGACAGATTATGTATGTTTTTGACTAACAAATCAACTATACAAGAGGTTCTCTTATTTCCTCAGATGAGACCAGAAAAACACATGTAATGCCAAATTAATCATTAGAAGCATCTTTGTTGCGAACTATATGATTTAGTTGGGTGAAGTGAGTATCATGATAAGCACTCGGCACCCTAAAAAATAAAAGCCGCTCTTGACAGAAGCGGCTTTTGTTTTTTTAAGATTATTGAACTTTCTACTTCGAAATCGTAAATCTACCAACGGCAGATTCTTCGTCATTCGAAATCATCAATTGATAGTTGCCATTGGCCAACTGACTAAAGTCAAATGCATGGGAACTCTCTAGACTCGTATGCTTCTCGTTGAAGACAGCCACGGTTCTTCCAGTCATGTCGGTGAAGGTGAAGGTAATTGGCTTCAACTTCTTGCTGCTCACATCCACGGTCACTTTGCCATCATTCGTCGGTACTGGATATAAACTGAAGCCAAATCCATTCTTATCTACCTGCGTGATACCAGAACTCGTCTTCAATTTATAATCCATATAAATCGTACCACCTAGTTTTGGACTCACCAACTGCTTCAGGATAACGAAGTTCACGCCATTCTCCACACCAAATTCC
>JAJTHM010000081.1 GCA_021297855.1 Sphingobacteriales bacterium
GCATAGCATTTCCTAGTAGCATGCATAAAACTAGCATAAAAAACACCAGCCCCAACTTTCGTAGGATCTACTACTCTATTAGCATCTGTAGCGGGTGTGCTATAATGCCAAGTCAAAATGTTATTTGGAGGCAAGTTCGAAACTGTAATAGAACTCAGGTCAGCCGTCACCTTCGGACATATATTGGATAAATTAAGTTGACTTAGGGTTGGAAGGTATCTAATGTCATTGCATGTATCAGTACAATTTATAATACTGACAACTATAGGAGTACCTATAATTCCTGCCGCGCTATAGCAGCTTGTGCTATTATCAAAAAATACTGCATAATAAGTTCCTGAACCTGCACTAGACAGAGCAGCAGTTGACATTTTATTTGAAGACGATGCAGGTAGGCTTGTATGCCATGACAAGACTAATCCAGGTGGCATATTAACTGGCACAACACTGTTTAAATCAAAACTAGTAGCTGGACATATATTCGTATATATTGAAGAACTAAATCTAGGAATAAGGTTAGATATTGGGCATTCAGCACCAAAAGTATATGCGACAATATCTGGGGTAGTGGTAGTGACACTTAAATCGTTATGTAAAATTGTACCACTGCTACTTAATCCTCCTGATACAGTAACTCGGCCTAAATTTACCCAACGATTTTGAGATAAACTCCAACCTACTATAACTAAATTACTTAAATCTGATTTTAACCCAGAAATAGAAGATAACAAACTTCTGCTATTTTCCCAACTAAAATTATGTTGAATTTTCAAACTCGTAGTGTAGTCTTCAAGATTTTCAAGCCAATACTCCTTTAAACTTATTCCCACCAATGAATTATCCTTATTTAGTGTAGAAAAAGTTTTTGTAAGGGATCCTATGGTAAATGTTTTTACATTTATATCACCAATATAGTGTGATATGAATATAGTTGCATTTTCAGAAGTTGTTACATCAACTGGAGCATAAAAATTATTTGAACCAATAGGAAAATTTTTAGAAACTTTATTTATATTTTGACCTAATATTCCATCTATAAATTTTGTACTACTTGCTCCAGTGATTAAAGATCCCACACCAGAATTTGGGACATTTGTAAGTCCAACTGAAACAAAATTATTTCCTATTTTTTTTGCATCCGTATAAAAACTATTTTTATTAGTAATAATTTTCCCATTCGTTATGTGTAATTTATCTCCAACATTCAAATTACAATTAGTCAAGGTTAATGCTATAGAATTATTCAGATAAAATTCTGTACAAGCTATATTTTTTTTGGAAAGACCGATGTTCTCAATTATTTGATTTACTGCCGTGCCAAGCAACATTCTATTGATATATCTATCTTGAACTTTCCCTTTATTATACACATAAGCACCTTCTATTTTTATATTTCCTTCTAATGTAATATTCCCTTCATTAGTTAGTTGTGAAAAACTTTTCAAGCTAACAAAAAACAAAATAGCAACAAGCAGGTCTTTGGACCTTTCAAAAAGTTTTCCCTTATTCACCATATAGATTCAAATTAAAATAGTAATTATTCAATTTAATTGAGAGCCGTTACCATCAATACTGATCCCGTATTCAATTGCGAAGCACTTGCGTTAACTTCTGAACCCCATTGAACGTTTATTGTTCCTGAAGTAGTACAATTAAAAACCGATGTAAGCTCGATGCTATGTGGCGAGTTAGCTGCACTCACTCCTGTAGAGGTAATGAAACTTCCAGCTAATGTACCAGAGGTGCCAATCGCTCGCAATGTTGTTCTTAGTACGGTAGTGCTAGTAGTTTGTGAAATTTCCATTTCAAAAGATCCATGAATGGTACCCACTGCTCCTACAGTTACTAATCCTATACTCCCTCCTGTAGTAGTAGCTGCCGATTGGTATGTACCAATTATCTCTATTTTATAAGATTTACCAGCAACAACTGGTATACTCCAACCACTAACATTCGATCTAGCAGTTGAATTACGAGAAACATTACTTGATAGTATATAAGATTGAGCAACTCCAACTCCAGAATTTGCGAGAATTACATCCCCACTAGGATTAACTGTTAGAAATTTTGTACTAGAACTAGTAGGATTAAAACTACTCGTAAGGTTTGTAAATCTTAATCCTGAATTACCTATAGTTCCATCCTTAATTTCTAATTTTTTTTGCGGAGTAATACCTATTCCTACATTGCCTCCATTGAAAACATGATGTGCTCCGTTTACTGCAACATACGTTAAATTGTTGAGATCATTGCCTATATAGCCGTTTCTTAGACCATTAGGTTTATATATTTCAAAAAATCCGGACTGGTTCGTAGCACCCCCAGACAAACGAGCGAAGCCTGTTCCTGGTCCATTATCTGACCTTATTTTGCCTGTAACACTTAACTTATCTGTAGGAGTTGTAGTGCCGACACCTACGTTAGTTCCATTATCAAAAATTTGTGAACAGGCCAGGTTAGGACTACCGTTTGCAGCGACTTTAGGCATAAAATTGACCGTTGTGCACGTGCTACTGATACTTCCAGATCCACTATTCGTATTTACCCATATGACATCACCATTGGCATCAAGGGATAATACTCCACTAGACTGGTTGGTTACTGGAGGAGTATTCATATTTAACCCTGTAAATCTCAACCCACTTAACGAAGGATTGGTTGTTGAATAGCTATTAAGTGGAGTAGGATTAAGTCCTACCGAATTAATTTCTAATCGGCTATTTGGAACAGTAGTACCTATTCCTACATTTTTTGAACTAGCAACAATTCTCATGATTTCGTTTATCCCCGGGGTCTGTACTTTGCCACCGTTGTTAAAGGAAATATGTTCATCATTAGACATAAAATGTTGTAACTCTTTCGTACCATCATCAAAATAATGAATACCCGTATTTTCATTCACTCCATTGTAGGTAAACGCCTGATGGAAATGTACTAGAGGAAAAATATTAGTATCACAATTATTAATAGCACTACCAAAGGTTAACCATGCTCCCGGTCGATTAATCCTAAAATTAATACCGATCGGAGAATTTCTTAAATGAAAATAACCATTTTCAAATAGCCCACTATGATTACTGTTGGCACTTTTATTGCACTCAGAAACCCTTCCATATACCGCAATATTTGTCAAACTACCTTCTGCCCTGCCAACTACACCATAGTTTGGGGATCCAGAAATGTTATCCTTATCACTCATAACTAGCCCCTCAAATAGTCCCCCAACATTAGCAAATTCCGTACAAAAAGGAGGAAGAACTTTTGCTCTTCCTACTACACCTATTGATTTAGCCGCACGAGATTCAGTCTCATTATATGAAGCAATTGTTTCCCAATTTCCCATGAAATTTCCAAATAGGTTAAAGTTATTTGAACATTTGCTCATACTTTTAGCGAAACTATAAGACCCCACAATGCTGCCAGACCCTCTCACATCATTGTAAGATCCAATATTCAATTGCGATTCATCTGCATCAACTACATTTAATTGGGCAATTGCGGAATGTTGACTATTACTGTCACCTTTCGGCGTTACATCCCCCATAATATTGGCATTTAAAACATTTGATAAATGTAAGTTTTTAGTAGTTCCATTAAGCATGATCGTGCTCAACAATCCATTTGAAACTAAACTTGATAATCGCGTATTCAAACTTCCATGAATTGGATTAAATAATGAAAATGGTGATTGAGAATTAATTCCCACGTTTCCTAAAGAAGTTATTCGAACTCTTTCCGAATTATTTGACCCGAAAATCAAATCCTTATTGTCAGATGTACCAAGAAAATCTCCGTTTACTAGACTTCCTATTGGTGAACTAGAAGGCGATGTAGATGAATTACCTGCTAAACTCCAGTATGTATTATTCAGCGCAGAATTTGATTTAACCCATTTAGCGCCATCATTATAATAAAGTCCAGGGGTAACGTTATTTGGTCTCATCCCAGATGTAGCTGTATTATAAACCATTGTGCCTTCAACATGGTTAGCAAGTGGAGTGGACAATAAAGTTGAAGTTAACGATACTCGTGGAATAATTAATCCCCGATTAGTACTTATAAGTTCCAATATAGCAGAACTATTAACTGGAACAGTTGAAGCAATATTTTGATCATCAATTCTCACCTGTGATGACAAATGAGTAGAAATTGAAAATACAACTAACAATAATTTTAATCTCATATAATGAATTTTAAAGTTTACTAATTTTTAATTATAAATTTTTGAATTAAGTCTCAAGGTTACCGTAAAAAGACCATTTTCGATAAAAAAGAATCCATTTACATACTGCCCCATATAGGTAAGTGTCCGTGTATATCGTCTGCTAGGATAGGATATGTAGAATTATTATTGAGAATTTATTTTTTGATATGGAAAATGTAGTTCTTTGAATTTAATTGAATACGAATTTCATACAATCCATTACTTTCAAATAGTTTGTCGTTGAACTGGATTAAATTTCTTCCGTAAGCTATCTCAATTGGATATTTTTTAACAGACAAAACTGCTTGCCTATTATCGGAGTTATATTTTATTTCATAATCCAAGAACTTAACGTCCAAATTATTTTCGATAAAAACCTTATTATTATTCGGGTGAAATAAGATTATCTTGTTATCTATCTCATCAATAAAAGGAAATGCAGTATTCTTCTCTTCCCCTCTCACCATAAACTCCCAATCCTCACTTCTTGAATACTCCTTCAAATCTTTGTGAGCGGAGGCTCGCCAGCAGTATTTATGGCCTTTTTCTAAGGCTTGGACATCGGCAGGGTAGTTGAGTATATTGGTGATTATATCTTTCTTGTGAATGAAAGGAATGTTATTATTTAAAGCTTCGGTGCAGGTTTGGTTTTCTTTCTTTTCTACGAGGAGTATTTGATAACTCGTGCCTTGGTAACTAGGTGAAGGTGGAATCCAGGTGAGCATGGGTCTAATTTCATCTATGGTATCTTTGTGAGCAGGGCTTTGCAGTTCGATAGGGTTGGCGTTTAAGTCGTTTTGAATATCAATGGACTGAAGTTCTATATCAAAGCAATCGTCTGCATCCGGCATAGTTTCAAACAAATCTGTCACCGCTACACAAAGTTGAAAGTTTCCACTAACCAATTGATTTTTTATTAAAAGATCTCGGTAAGGTGAGTTGTGCCATACGAGCTCCCCTGTGGCATAATTCAATTTATTGATTCCTTTGACCATGGGAAGAAGTTGAAAATTGACTTCGCAGATTTTCTTTTTCTTGTCATCTAGCAAAGCATAGCGAACTCTCACCGAAGGCTGGTCTGCATTGGAGATAATCACCACCTTATTAAAATCTTCGAGTGAAAATTTTAATGGATTGACATGATTGTATTGTACCTGAAATTGGGCAATGGCTAGTTGCATACTAGACAGTGCAAGACATAACATAAGATATCTTCGCATAGAATAACGAGTTTTAGTGACCAAAAAATCTTGAATTCCCCTCATGAATTTCAAAGTAAAAATTATTTTCAAGACAAATATATAGTTTTTGTTGTACGTATTCATATTAATTTTTTGTTTATTTTTAAAAAACTTTATAGTTTATTCTCAACTGTGGAGACAAAGTTTTACTATTCAATAACTTATCTTCTAAGTAATTTAAATTTCCTAGTATCAATATTTTTCCTACATCCAATGAAAAATTAAAATTAATGCCTTTTTGAAGAAATCCCTGGCGACTGATTCTACTATTCAGACCTCCACCTAACTGAAATTTTGGAGTGAAAATATAAGCAATATTGACTCCATTTCCCAGAGTATATTGGTTTGAATCAATATTGAAATTATTTTCTACATTGGCGTTGATATTGAGTTTTGAGGCTGTCATAGCATAGTTTGAAATGAGCATTCCATTTCTCGACAAGCCCGAATTATTTAATTCGGCCGAACCTTGAGATTCTGTTTTCGAATATTGAAGTGAGTTGACAATGTTATGCTGAATTTTCTTTGACTTAATTCGCTGATTCCATTGCAAAGTATAAAGCTCATTCTTAATATTAGTTTCATAAACGCCGAATTCTATTTGACTTTGGAAGAAGGCGCCTCTTGCTTCAAAAGAAGTATTTCTATTGAGTTTGTATTTCAATTGGGCTGTTGTGGTCATATTAGAATTATATCGATTGGAATCTTCGCTAAATCTATATGAGGCTTTGGTTTTGAATTGAAGTTTTGTGCCTAGTTTCTGATTAAGGGAAATAAGACCACCTGAACCTCTTCTTATAAAAGGATTTCCGGAGGTGTAATATCCTAGTCCTATATGCTGTAATTCTAGATTGATATTCGTATTGGTCTTGTTTAATTCTAACTCATTGGATAATTTGATAGCCGAAGATTCTTGCCAGTTTTGAAAACTGAATAGTTTTTGATTTTGAAATTTACTCGTTTCACTTTTTGCGATTTCTAGTTTAGTGTTCAGTTTTTTTGTTTTCCATTGGGAGGTGATGAGAAAGAGTCTATTCGTCAGCTCTGGGTTGGCTCCGCGAAAATCTGCATTGCCATTTCTTTCTTTAAATTGATAATAGCCAAATTGTGCATGAAAAGGCTTTTCCTTATTGCTTCCTATCGCACCTCCTAGAGTAGAGATTTGTTGTGTTTGGATATTATTGACTTGGAAATTGGAGAATAAATTGGTCTGAAATGGCACGGAGTAAACGAATTGGAGAAAGAGTGGCGACTTGAGTTCTAGGCTCAGTCCATTGACCATAAAGCTGCGGAAAACTAATTCCGAATTGTCTAAGGAGGTTTGTCCGAAATTGAATTTATTGATCTTTAATCTCGACAAACTCAATCGATCTAGAAGTTTAAAATTATTTCGCAGTGATTCGATTCTACCTTCTGTCTTGTTTTTTATATCTAAGGCTTTGTCTTTATTCGACATCACATCTTGATACGTCTTTCTGTATTGATTGAGTTCTGTATTTTTCTGATTCGCTTGGTAATCCATCGATCCCAGATCGAAGTCCTTTTGAAGATTGGAAAGGGAGTCATAATTCATTCCTTCAATTTTATTACCCGCTGCGAATTCTTTGAGCAAAACCTTACGCTGCTTAATTTTTTCAATTTCCGCAGGATTGTTCATTTTAGCCTCGTAGTTTTTCATGCTCTCCATCTTTGATTGAAGAGAGTCTAGTTTGGTTTTAGAATATCCTTTTTGCAGTTCTTGATTCACTTTTTTATTAACTTCTTCCTTCAAAATATCTTCTGCCAATTTGGGGTCTAACTGATCCAATGGTTTGGATAAATCCACTCGATTTTTGAGATTTTCGAGATAACCCATCAGATCCACTTTGAAGTTGTAGATAAAATGTCCGTAGGTCGCATCATAAATTGAACCTTGTTCTCTACCAAAATTTATCAAAATAGGTAGTTTCTTGATTTCGAATCCGTATTCCAGCATAGTGAGGTTTCGAAAATCATTCCATCTTCCTATATCATAGTTGCCTATGAAATCGTTGCTAAGTCTTAAGGTAGATTTGATGTTCAATTTTTCAGGTTCGGGATCAGTAAAACTAACAGGAATAGAGTCCTTGAGACTATAGTCTCTTCTATCCTTCTTGCGCTGCGCATCCATATTTAGCACAGTCATAATTAGAAAAAATGTGAGAAAAATTTTACTTCCTTTATTCAAACTTTATTATTCATTATTAATATGCTACAAAACTACATTACAATTCTACCGATTACAACCATGAATTTGTAAACGGTCGGTTTGGGTTTGTAAACGGTAAATTTTCGTTAATTTATGTAAATATTTGAATCTAAAAGCTCGTTAATTTATGTTAACCATAAAAGCTGACAAACAATTAATCTTTCAGTTTTCCTCTTTTTTTAAAATATCCTCTAAAGAGAAAATTATGTTTAAGGGCTTCAAGATTTTCATTTAACAATTTACTTGATTCATTAATATTCGTCATAGTTGTGTCAATTTTTTTGACTAGGCCCGGATCATTCGAAAGATAATTAATTGCACCTTTACCATCTTTCGCATTTAGTACTGCTAGATTTAAATTCTGCACTACGGTGTCAATTTTCTTAGTTGACTTTTCGAGATTGAATACGATATTTACAATATGTCTAGCTACAGCAGTATCTTTCATCAATCCGACGACGTTGTCCTTTTTATCTAAAGAACCGATGAGCGACTCTAGACTTTGAATTGATTTTCGAGTAGCTTGACTTGTGTATTTCAATTCGCGAATAGATTCCTTTATATCCGAAGCTACTTCCTTGTCATTTAGAAGCAAGCCGATCGTTCCTTGACCATGCATGATTTCATTCGTAATTTTCAATAAATCTGAAGTTAGGAGTGCCGCATTGCTATTGGTTGTACTTAAGGTATTAATCATATCATCTGCTTGCACTTTTTTCATACCTATGAGCACATCGCCAGGCAAAATAGGCTCAGAGTCTCCTTTGTTTGGCACTATATTCACTACCATATTGCCAACCAAACCATCAGTGCCAATGCTAATGTTAGCATTTTTCTTTATAAATTGAAATGACTTTCTATTAATTGCCATTTCGATTATTATCGCAGTATCATTGAGCATTGAAATTTCCTTTACCGTACCAACATTGATACCAGAATATCTCACATTATTTCCTATTTGTAGGCCATTTACATTATAAAATACCGCTTTTATCTTTTCCGTATTTCCAAAAAGCTGCTGCTTGCTACCAATTATATATATAATTGTTACAAATAGGATGCTTCCTACTAGCATAAAAATTCCAAGTCTTAATTTTTCAGAGGTGGTTTTTTCCATAATTCCTTTATTTAAAAAATGCTTTTACTTTTGGGTCATTTGATATTGATAGTTCCTCGAATTTTCCTTCTGCATAATTGATTCCATCAATTAATAAGAGCATTCTATTTGACACCACTCTAGCGCAGTCTACATCGTGAGTAATAATGATCGAAGATGTCTTATATTTCTTTTGGACATCTCCCATTAATAATATAATCTCTTTGGAAGTTATAGGGTCCAAACCAGTAGTTGGCTCATCATAAAGTATTATTTTAGGTTTGAGTATTAGTGCTCTGGCTAAAGCTATCCTTCGCTTCATTCCTCCTGACAATTCATTTGGCATCAAGTCCATAGCACTAACTAATCCTACACTTTCTAGAGCTTCCATGACCATTGGGGTTGTATCATGAATTTCACCGAATTTTTTTGTATGTCTTCGCAGTGGGAATTCTAAATTTTCTCTTACAGACATGGAGTCATATAGCGCACTGCCCTGAAATAGAAAACCAATTTCCGTTTTCATTTCATCCAGATCCTCTTGATCCATTTTCATTATATCATTTCCCATTATTTCTATTCTACCACTATCTGCCAATTCCAATCCTATAAGGCATTTAATCATCACAGATTTACCACACCCAGACTTGCCCATTATGACTAGATTTTCTCCCTCATACAAGGACAGATTAAATCCATTCAATACGTGATTATTTCCGTAACTTTTATATAAATCTATTATTTCTAAAACGGGTTTTTTGTCCACAGAATTATGTATAAAATTAATGAATGAAAATATTAGTAATTAGGACTACAACGAAATCTATTAAAAACACCAGGATAGAAGCATGGACCACAGCTGTATTGGCTGCCATACCTACTCCCGAGGTACCTTTCTTGCAATTATATCCCTGATAACAGCCCACTAATGCAATAGCAAAACCAAAAAAGAAACTCTTAATCGTAGCAGGTAAAATATCTGTGAATGATAATTTTTTAAACGCTAAATTAAAATACATCAGAAAGGATACATCCCCTTTGACTGATTCTACAATATAAGAGCCAAAAATGGCGATAGCGTCACCATAAATAACCAAGATAGGGAGCATCAGCGTAGTAGCCACTATGCGGGTCACAACAAGATATTTATAAGGGTTGGTACCAGAAACCTCCATAGCATCTATCTGTTCTGTAACTCTCATAGATCCGAGTTCTGCACCAATACCCGAACCAATTTTCCCAGCGCAAATCAACGCAGTAATAATAGGGCCAATTTCTCGAACAATAGATATAGTGACCATAGCCGGAAGCCAGGAGACCGCCCCAAATTCCATGAGAGTAGGTCTGGATTGCAATGTAAAAACTAATCCAATGATAAATCCAGTAAGCGAAACTAGTAACAAAGACCGATTGCCAATATTGTAGCACTGCTTGAGCAACTCTTTAAACTCAAATGGAGGGTTGAATATCTCTCTAAAAAACCGAAGAGCGAAAAAGGAAAAACTCCCAATATCTATAAAAAATCTTTCTAACAATGCTATCATTCAAAAATTTTCATTTTATTATCTGCCGAATAAATAATCTCCGTAAACATATTATGCCCTTCATGTTTTAAAAATAAACCTATTAATTTCGGGTATAATGCCTTGCTAGTGGTAGTTTTGGTCATTTTTTGAACGATTACTAATTTATAAACGGTATTTTATGTTACAAAGCTATTTCATTTGAAGTTAGATATCTAATTTTTCTACCAAACTGAAGAATTTTTCTAGGCATGGTCAAATGTTAAACGTAATTAGATTAGGTTAAACTAAATACTTTACTTCTCAGACATCAAAACAAAAAATAAAGAGAAAACTGACTTCAGTATGGTCTTAACCGACATTGCAGCCAAATCATCTAAATCCTCAGTATTTTCAGGGAATCGTTTTTTTGAAATTCCGATTTGTGTACTACAGATTTCAATTTTGTGAATGGAAATTGTTTGTAGTGCAATGCGCTATACAATGCGACTA
>JAJTHM010000096.1 GCA_021297855.1 Sphingobacteriales bacterium
CCACGTCCTTCATCGCCTCTGAGAGCCTAGGCATTCCCCGTGTGCTCTTATTTGCTTTTTCTCTTTAGTCATAGTGCTTTTGCGGTCACTATGACCTTTTCTTTTATGTATAAACCTAAAATCTATACACCAAAGACACATTAATGTGTCCCTACATTTTTTCTTGCTATATCAATATGTCAATGAACGCGGTTGATGCCCCATTTTACTGAGACTTTTTCCGTTTCTTCTGTACCAATTTCTCAATACTATTTCCCGAAACGGAGTGCAAAGATAATTTTATTTTTTTTATCTGTGCAAGTATTTTAATAAATAATTTCAATTCATAGCTTCTAATACTATTTCTCAGTGAGTTAGAGCTGAAAAAAAAATCTTTAAATTAAAAAAATGTCCCAGTTTATAATTTGACAAAAACGAATCCATAAAACCAATACTTAATCAATATCCACTACAATTGTCGTACCTTGCAGCCTTTATTTAATTAATTACACCCATTTGGAAGCTATTACATTCAAAGATTTAGGAGTTCACGAAGACATATTGAAGGCCTTGGAAAAGGAAGGCTATACCCATCCGACACCCATACAAGAAGCGGCTATACCGCATATGCTTGGCGGCCACGATGTATTGGGTTGTGCCCAAACGGGGACAGGTAAAACAGCGGCATTTGCTATTCCGATTTTACAGCTTCTCAGTCAGGCACCTATCAATGAAAAGAAGCGCAAGATTCGCTCTTTGATATTAACCCCCACCCGCGAACTCGCTATCCAAATCGAAGAGAGCTTTAAGGCTTATGGTAAATTTACTCGTTTGCATTCAACTGTCCTATTTGGAGGAGTAGGACAAAAACCACAAACGAATGCACTTCAGCGCGGTGTGGATATTTTAATTGCAACTCCTGGTCGTCTGATAGACCTCATAGGACAAGGGTATGTGGATTTAAAGAGTATAGAACTTTTCGTATTGGATGAGGCGGATCGAATGCTCGATATGGGTTTTGTCCATGATGTCAAGCGACTCATAAAATTAATTCCTGAAAAAAGACAGTCTCTCTTCTTCTCAGCTACTATGCCTCCAGAGATTGTGAAACTGGCGGACACCATTCTCGTCAACCCAAAAAAGGTAGAAGTAACACCCGTCTCTTCCACGGCAGACACCATTAAACAATTTTTATATTTTGTAGATAAGAAGAATAAAAACTCCCTGCTTCTAGACCTCTTAAAAGACGATAAAATCAAGACGGTTCTCGTATTTACTAAAACAAAACATGGTGCAGACAAAGTAGTGAAATATCTGATCAGCCATCACGTCACTGCGGAAGCTATTCATGGAAATAAGTCTCAAAATAATAGACAACGAGCCCTAACCAATTTTAAAAATCAAACGACACGCGTTTTGGTGGCGACTGATATAGCTGCAAGAGGCATCGATATCGATGAATTAGAATATGTGATCAATTATGATACCTCGAATGTAGCTGAAACCTATGTACATAGAATAGGCAGAACAGGCAGAGCGGGTGCAAATGGAACCGCCATTTCTTTCTGTGATATAGAAGAAAAAGCCTATTTGAAAGATATAGAAAAATTGATAGGTAAGAAAATACCTGTGATCGACGAACACCGCTACCCAATGACTGTCTTCACAATGGAAGATAAACCTAAACAACAACAAAGACCTCCGCGCACTGAGCGAAACTCTGCGGATAGAAATAAATCGGGAGGTAGTAGGGATCGAAGGAGATTTTAAAAAGACAGAACTAGCCTTTAATAATATATTTATAGGTAGTTTGAGATTTCTTTAAATTTCTATCTACCAGATTATACATTTGAAGTTCGTCCTTAATACCTAATTCATTTATCGAATCAATTAAAATCTGATACTCTTCATTGCTATTTACATTTACCGTATCTTTAGCATTAATTCTATATGTAAAAGTGTTTCTTTTGGCTTTATGTTTTTCTATAATTCTAGTTAACTCATTAACCGTAAGTTCTTTTCTTTTTTCGTTGTCATCTTCGATAATAAAATTAATTGGTACTGAAAAATAAACTTTCACTTCCTTGCCATTTTGCTTTGCTGGAATCCAATTGGGCATCTTTGAAAGAACGCTCATAACCGCAGGATTCAATGTGGTATCAGGAGATTTAATTATCTTCAATTGACAGAGACTACCATCTTCACAAATAACAAATTCAGCCATTACCTGACCTTGAACTTCATTTTCTAAAGCTATAATCGGATACTTAATATTCTTGTGAAGAAAACTGGCTAAAGCATCATCTCCTCCAGGGAACTCAGGCATTTGTTCTGCAAAAAGCAAAACTTGCCCTTCAGCAGTATCCATCAATTTAGACTGTTGTGAAGAAACTTGAAAAAAAGCAAGAAACAAAAGTAAAAAAGTGCCAATTTTCATATAAGTAGGTTTTAAAAAGTCTAAATAATTAGAAGCTCCTGCAATAAGAAAACAGGAACTTCTAATTTAGTGACCTAGAGTGGATTTGAACCACCACGCCTTGCGGCACCACCCCCTCAAGATGGCGAGTCTACCGTTTCTCCACTAGGCCATGAGATTATAGGAGTGCAAATATAATCGCCTTGAATTAAAACGAAATAAGAAATCTTAAGTTATCTCTGTTTGTCGCAGCTTATCCACTGCCGAAACAAACAGAGATATTCACCCTTAACGAACGCTTAGTCGAATTTGGTTTTTCCAACTTGCTAAAAAATAATCTTCGCTTCTACCTTACTACTTTGATCACTTCTCTTCCCTGTCCATTGCTGATTTCTATAAAATAGACTCCAGACGAGAGTAGGTACAATTCAATCTCTTCACGCAGCGAACTAGTGATTGGGTTATAAGAATTGGTGTAGATGACTTTTCCTGACACATCCTTAATGCTAAGACTGATCTGACTTTTATCAATATTCTTCGCTTCGAAAGTAATACGCCCATTTTCTGGAATCTGAGTAGGATAAACCGATACTTGAAAGTCCTTACCTTTGGCTCGCTTAGCGAGTTTGATAGTAGAATAATCAAAAGCACCATCTAAGTCCACCTGCTTGATTCTATAATAAACAAAAGGCTCAAAGTCTGGATGCGTAAATTGATAGGTTCTCAAATCAGCACTGTTACCAGCCGCTGCCAACTGATCACTGTCAACTGACCACTGTTTCGCATCGTAGCTGTACTCCACCTCGAAATAATCTGTATTCTGCTCACTCGCTGTTTTCCAGATGAGTTCATTTCCAGACTCCAAAGTCTTCACATCAAAGCCAGCCCATGTGACAGGTAGACCGACACCACCGCCACCACCGCCAGGACCGAAGCCGACACCAGCTCCTCCACCTGAGAAACTCGTAATACCGGCTAGTTCCACATAATGCACACCAGTGCCCGTGACACCATAAGTCACCGAAGGTTTGACTATAGTAGATGGAAATCTATTCCCTACGATGCCTGAAATATAGGCAGCAGTATAAGGAACGCCAACTGTTTTAAACCATTCAATTTTTGAAGTTTTAATAGCAAGGGTATTCGTATTGGTTACATTTTTCAATAGACTCCACGCAGAATCTCGAAAACCTACTATCAACGCAGTATCCGCAGGAAGATAAGGGAATCGTACCTTGACAGTACCTGTGAAACTACCCTTGGCATCCCAGAAGCGCGGCATTAGATACATAGCATGTTCTTGATTGGCGCCATTAGAGCTCTTGAAGGAGTCTATAGTGGTCTGCACAGAAATCACTACGGTATCTCCAGTTAAAGATCCTGAAGTAATGCCTGATGTATCTATCGCAAAATAATAGTTGACACCATCTCCATAATAAATAAACGATCCACTAACGCCTCTTCGCGTCAATTTCACTCCATTTTGTGCAGCAGTCGATGCCATGAATGCAGAGTTTACTTTTACATATACCTTCTTAGTATTAGTGCATCCGCTAGTAGTTCCTGTTACAGTATAGTCACCAGAGCTAGTCGCTACAAAACTCACCGCATTGGTTATCGACTGAGGGCCTGACCAACTATAAGAGTTAGCCCCAGTACCTGATAGCACGACGGTATCACCTGAAGATACCACAATCGTATCTACCCCGCCACCCGTAGAACTAAATACTGGAGTACTAGTATAGGAAACTGTAAACACAGTAGTAACCTCATCTGCACCCATATCGGGGGTTCCTGCTCTGGTTTGCCCGTCAATATCGACTAGAACACCTAAGTTTTCGCCGTTGTTACAAACACTGGTGACATGGATATTAGAAGAAGATACATAGAATGGATTTTTATTGATTGAATTCAATCCACCTCCTAAAGGATAGGCCACATTGAAGTTGGCTGCAGTATAATTTACTCCACCTATATTGACGAGATTTGAAGAAGAAGGATTCCAATAATTATTACTATTTACAGCACTTACCGCCGAACTAGGATTAATAAACAATGGCGTCCAGTTAACAGCTGTAGGTATCGTAGTACTCAGAATATTATTGCGTACATCGTTATTACTACCGTTTAGAATTTGCATGCCAAAACTTGATCCAGACGTGGAGATAATATCATGATTCACCGTATTGTGATATAGATTCCAATTCGAGGCACTACTCAAGTAGATACTAGACGTTGAACCAGTGAAAGTCATACCGTTTATAAAATTATTATAACATTGACCTTGGGTGCTAATACCTCCTTGTGTACTTACTAAATAAATTCCATTTTGACCTGTTCTCACAATCGTATTTCCATTCACTTCATGAAAATTTGATCCAGAAGGATTCGCCGAGGTGAAGTAGATAGGCTGTGCAGTGGTCATGGTAGACCTTGTGTTAATGATATTATTATTGAACTTCACTGTTTGTGCATTTTGGAACCATCCACCAGAATTATACGTATTGGCAAAATTGTTATTGGTAAAATAGTTGGTCAGTGCGCCGTTATTTATTGCAGTAAATATTCCATAATAACCAAAATTAATCGTACAAGAATCAACTCTATGATTATTCGCAGTGGTGGAGCTCGTTGTGCGAGATGTCGTGCTTCCGTTGATGACTACAGATGTAAAATTGGTAGAAGTAGAGGTTGTTCCATTTCCAGTCATATCTACTATACAGCTGATGAGGCGATTGTCTGTCCCATTCATAAAGTGAACCGTCCATGCTTCGGAGATACCAGAACTTCTAATAGTCATATTTCTGAAGGTAATAAAGCTACAATTATTAAATCGCAATACATGCGATAAGCCTGAGCCAGAAGCGCCTGTTGCAAAAGTCAAAATCCTCGTTGCTGCATTTCCACTTCCGCCATCAAAGGTGATCGTATTCGTCGCGCTGACACCCAAAATGGTTGAAGGTATCACTACCTGCTCATTATAAGTTGCCGCTGCCACTTGGAAAGTCACAGGACCAGTTACCAGGCCGCAATTCAAGAAAGTAATCGCATTGGCAAAAGAAGTAAAATTGGTAGCACCCGATCCGGCTGGGTCTATAGTATATATGCCTGCAATATTAGCTCCTATGTTTCTACTGGTAGTATCATTCGCAGGGAAAGATTCTCCCGCTAAGGTAGTATAACATCTTATAGAATTACAACCTGCGAAAGTCGCTGTAGCTGTAAATGTATAGTTGACTGAATCATTTCCATTCAAGATAGGCACATAAGTTTCAGTTACTGCGGTACCGCCATTTAAACTATAATTCACTGGGATATTGGATACCGCATCTGTACCATAGTTTCTAATTCTCACCGTAATAGAATACGTATTCCCTGCAGTTACCGATGTAGGAGAAACGACAGCAGATACACCCACATTACTTGTTGTTTTATCATAAGCACCCATATCAGGCGTCGTTGTCCCCAATGGTGGATTTCTAGGATTATTGTCCATATCATAAGGTAAACTAGCTATACTCACCGTACTATTAAAAGTTGCTGCAGCTACTGCTGCACCTAGTCTTAAATTGCCTGCTGCAGGGAATTGAGGATCGGTCGTAATACTGCCTGCTCCCCCACCCGATGGGAATGCTGTAGTAATTGCTGCAGTCGTAAATGTTCCTGATGTCGTTTGAATAATATTGGTGCTGACTGCATTGTAGTAACAATTATTAGTCAATGATGACACACCTGAAGAAGAAGCAAACTGAACAGGGATTGAAGTCGTTGCGGCAGAAGCATTTGTTATGGCACAAATATTATTTCGCACAAAAATACTACCAAAAGAGGAAATATACATTGCTCGAGACGCTCCTGTGGCCGCATTATTTATATTGATGGTATTGTGATAATATTCATTAGTAGTTGAAAAGCCAGAATAAATACCATAAGTAACACCTGTCCCTAGGAATTGGCCAATGACATTATTATTCACTTGTTGGTTGATTCCTGCATTGCTATAGAAATTATTCATATAAATTCCATACTGTCTGGCATTGTATATTTGATTATAGTTATAAGTTGAAAAATCCGGAGTTTGTGTATAATTGCTAGGTATATAGATGCCTGATGAACCTGCGGGGGCACTATTGACTCTCATATAAATTCGATTGTTATTGCACTTATGAGTCATCTGATTGCTGTATATCCCATATAGATATGCACTATCTATAGTGTTATCCCTAGTATATGTATAATTGGCATTTACTAAATTTCCGTTCACATAAATTCCATAATACCCGCTTTTAATCTTATTGCTGTCTATATATACATTATGAATCGCTGAAGATACAGTACCCATCGAAGTGGTACTTCCATTTAAAACCACAGCTGCTAAATTAGAACCAGTTGCCGTAGCTCCAGCACCAGATACCTCAATAGTACAATTAGAAACGATGCAATTTTTAGCATCGACTATGCTCACTGGCCATCCATTGGTGCCATCCGTACTTCTAATAGTGAGATTTCTTATATTGACAAATTGAGAACCATTGAGTCTGAACGTATGCGGATTCGCAGCAGATCCAGCAAAGGTTAGAATTCTAGAAGACGCATTTCCTGCTCCTCCATCAAACGTGATGGTATTGGTGGCAGAAGCACCTTGAATCACGCCTATAGTGAATTGCTCAGTAAATGTGTTACTCAATACATTGAAGGTCACTGGACCACTTACGCCAGCGCAATTCAACTGCGCAGCAGCCTGTGTAAAGGTTGTAAAATTTCCGGCTGGCCCGATGCTATACACACCAGACATTGCGACACAAAGCGATGAGTTGATCGTATCATTGTTAAAATAAGTATCGGTGACTCCGTTTGGATTGGAAGTAAACACAGAGATATTCGTAGCACCCGTTACAACAAAAGGTGTGCTAAATGTAAAATTCATCGTATCACATGGAGCCAAACTCAATCCAGTCAAGGTTTGTGAAGTCAATGCACCCCCATTCACTCGATAGGAAACCGTTACCGAAGACACTGTATTCGCGCCAAAGTTTCTCAAAGTCACATTGACATTCGTACTGCCCGCCACTACAGGGAATGCAGGCGAGTTTAGACTCAAGATGCCCATATCATTATTGACTACCGCGCCAGTCTCATCTGCCCCTATATCCGGCGCAGCACCTCTAGTTTGATTGTCAATATCTACCGTCAAACCAAGATTAGCGCCAGTAATACAACCATTCAAGGTGTGTAAATCTGTGGCATTATTTACAAATCTAGGATCTGCATTGAAAGACCCTAAACCACCACCCGAAGGGAAAGCCAATTTATAGTTAGATGTAGTTGAATTGATAGCCCCTGCTATTAAATTGGCAGAAGATGCATTGTAATAGAGATTATTATTCAATGCACTCGCTGCTGTAGTAGCAGATATGTATAATGGAGCTGCATTGAAAATAGTAGGACTGGTCACAGATAAAATATTATTGCGCACATCAATGGTACCACCATTATTCAAATAGATACAGTTATTAGTTCCGCTTAGAGAAGCAAAATCCAAATTGATGCTATTATGCCAGATATTCCATCGAGAAGAAGAAGAGTTGAATATTCCCACATTAGTTGAAGTGCTCTTAAACCCTGATATCATATTATTATACACTTGACCCATGGCTGGTGAGTTATTGCTCGAAGTCGCAAAATAAATACCATATTGTCCTATATTGGTAAATTTATTGCCATTGATTTCATGGAAATTCGGAGCATTAGGGTTATTATTGATAATATACAATCCATAGGTTGTAGTATTGATTCCCCTCATGTTCACAATATTATTATTGAATTTAATCGCATGTGAACTATTAAAATATGCCCCATATTGATAGGCATTATTCATGGTATTATTGAAGAAACGATAAGTGCTCGTTCCAGTAGCATTGCTGGTATAAACACTGTAATATCCCGCATTCATAGTAGAAGAATCCACGCTGTGGTTATTTCCTGTAGTAGACGCGGTGCCACTATTGGTATAATTACCATTCATGACTACTGGGATCAAATTGGAACTAGCACTTGCAGTGCCTGCACCTCCGATATCCAATATACAGTTTGTCACTCGGTTATTGAGTCCATTAAAGAAATGCGCACACCAACCATCGTTAGCGCCCAAAGTTCTAATCGTAAAATTTCTAAAGGTTACAAAATTACAGTTATTGAATCTCAATACAGCTGGAGCTGCTACGGAGGTTGTAGCCACGAGAATTCTATTGGCGCTGTTGACACCATTGAATGTAACGGTATTCACAGCAGAAGAACCATTAATACTCGTAATATCGATGGTACCTACATAAGTACCTGGCTGTGTCACATTGATTGCGACAGGACCAGAAATACCACAATTCATCAAACTAGTGAATGCCGAAGCCCAAGAATTGAAATTGCCAGAACCTGTGGCAAGGGTTGTATCTATCGTATAAGTACCATTCAAAGGACTGCAAGCAATAGAAACTGCGGTATCATTTGCTGTAAATCCATCTGGCAGACCATTTGGAGCATCCGTCCATGCGATGATGGTATCAAAAGAACCAGTGAAATTGTGTTGATGAGGAGTGGTAAAGGTAACATTAGAAACTCCATTGGTTGCAATACTCCCTGTCCAAGCGATGGATTTAACAGCACCATTGATACCAACTTTATAGCGTACATTAGCTGATGTCAACGTAGTCGATCCGTAATTTTTAATTTGAACGACCACATTTTGAAGACCTGGCGAAAGCGGCGCTGAAGGGCTGATAATTGCTGTGACGCCAGAATTATCTGCAGGTGGAGTAAACTCATCCGCTCCGATATCCACGGTGACTGAAGGAGAAAGCGGTCTTGTATCTCCATCGATATCGGTGGTAATAGACGTATTCACTCCTACATCATTCAGAGGTGTCGCTAGCGTATGTAGATCCGTATTATTATTGAGAAATTGTGGGTCTAGATTTTTACATGTAGTCGTATTTAAGCCCCCTATAGAAGCCCCAATCCAACTACTTCCATTATAATTGCTTGTGCCCATCATCACTAAATTGCCGCTTGGATTAGAAATACTATAAATATTATTATTGACAAAAGCTGTCATAAATGGCGATGTAGAATTATAGAAGTATCCAACAGTACTGCTATTATTGTTTGCCGTAAACGTATTATTTCTATAATCTACAGAAACCAATGAAGTGGAACCAGATGTATTTTGGAAAAAGTGCGCATATCCTCCACCTAGATTATTGATATGAATGGTATTATGCCAGAAATCAACATGTCGATATGTTGCAGGAGCTGTTCCTACATTGAAATACACTCCAGTAGGATTTGCATTATAAGTAATGCCCCCAATCATATTATTACTAATCTGAGCGCGAACCGTTCCTGAGCCATTTTGATGATTAGTTCCATCAAAGTACATTCCATACAGACCAAATCGATTGATCTTGTTTTTATTGATTTCAAAAAGATCAACATTAGCAAACCTCATTCCAAAAGAACCAGTACTGGTAGATAGCATACTATCTATATTATTTCCATTTACTTTTGTATTCGTTTGATAAAAATGGTATATACCATAAAATGCTTGTCCGATCAATCTATTGTTCGTTATATCATTTCTTATGCAGAGCACAGCAGTGCTTGTGCCCACAGCAGATATCCCAAAATAGCCTCCTCTTATGGTATTATTGTTATTAATAAGTGCATAATTTAGTGATACAATTGGGTTGAAATTATTATCTTTGCCTCATGAATAAAATTAGAGGTACAAAAGATAGTCAGGAGACTAAGCGAAAGCTAGTAGTTTCTTATCTCAAGAAGAAGAAAGGC
>JAJTHM010000116.1 GCA_021297855.1 Sphingobacteriales bacterium
TAGTCGCATTGTATAGCGCATTGCACTACAAACAATTTCCATTCACAAAATTGAAATCTGTAGTACACAAATCGGAATTTCAAAAAAACGATTCCCTGAAAATACTGAGGATTTAGATGATTTGGCTGCAATGTCGGTTAAATCAACTCCCTCACCTCAATTTTATCGCCTATAGAGAAGGTGGGACATTGTTTGCCTATCTCTAGAGCAGCTTCAAAACTCTCTGCTTGAATGACATATAATTCTCCAAATGCCATTTCTGGATACGGAATAGGTTTTGTGACGATTTCACCCTCGACTAGTTCCAGCAAACAACCTTCCCCATTAAGCCCATATCCATTGATAAATATTCCTTTTTCAGCGAGATCTTTTGCCCAATTAGTATGAATGGCAATGATTGACTTCATTGATTCTTCAGAATGCTGAATAGTAATATCTTCTCTGACAAATAATGCGTATTTTTCATAATTGAATTTATAAAAGCAAGATAAAAAATAATAAATTCATAAAAGATAAAAAATAATAAATTTAGAATGAAAAAAGCTATATTTGTTATTATAGAATTTTGATAAATTGCCTACTATGAAACATTTATTAATCTCATTTTTATTTTTCCATTTCGTGAGTTTAGCTCAAGATCGAAATTTTATTATTACTGGTGATGGAGATTTGTATTCTGTGAATTTATTAAATTGTACAAAATCTTTTAGAGGTAACTGCGAACATGTATTTGTAGATATTGCGTTTACTGAAGATGGAAAACTATGGGGTATTGGAGATTCAGGACTATACAGTATTGATACATTAACTGCTAAATGTAAATTTATTAAAGAAGTTTATGGTTCAGTTTCATTGGTGGGACTTGGTGATACTTTATTAATTTCTGATTCTAAATTATTTTCAACAAATCCAAATTCAAATTTTGAAAAAGATTTAGGATACATAGGATTTTCATCATCTGGAGATTTAACTTGGTTTAATGATGTACTATATATGTCAGCTGAAAATTTAATTGAGATAAAATTGAATAAAAACAAAGACAGTATAATTTCAGTTAAAGAAATAGAAAACAATTTTTCTACTTCAAGTGCCCTTGGATTAACTACAACTCATTTGAATTCGAGTTCATTATATAGCACAATTGTTGGTTTCTATTGTCCAGGTGAATTTTATCAAATATGTAATCAAAATGGTTATAAAAAGCTGATTTGTCCAAATTTAACTTTGGATTGTATTTTTGGAGCTGCTAGTCTTACTTATAAATTAGAAAATTCAAATTCAAATGAATGTATGATTTCTAGTGTAAAAGATATAGAATCTGAAATTGAAATTTTCCCAACTATTATTACATCGAATGCTCAGATCCGAAATTTAAATATTACTAAAAATTATCGATTCAATTTATTCAATATACTAGGGAAGAATGTAAAAACTTTTGATTCAGAATATCAAACTGATGTAATATTTAATAAATTAAACATTCCTTCAGGAAATTATTTTTTAGAAGTTTCTGCAGATGATTTTTCAATTAGAAAAATTATAAAACTTACAATATTGTAACTTAATAGATTTGAATATTTCAATTATAAACTAGCTAAAAACTCATCAAACAAATACCCACTGTCGTGCGGACCTGGAGAACTCTCAGGATGGTATTGAACAGAAAACGCTTTCTTATCTTTGATGCGAATACCTTCGATAGTTTCATCGTTGAGATTGATATGCGTGACTTCCACATTGGATAGCGATTTTAAAGATTCTCCATCCACTCCAAAACCGTGGTTTTGGGAGGTGATTTCGCTCGTATTGTTGATTATGTTTTTTACTGGATGATTCAATCCTCTATGTCCATAATGCAGTTTATAAGTTTTCGCACCCGCTGCGAGGGCTAGTATTTGCTGTCCTAGACAGATACCGAATATAGGTATATTTTTTTCGAGAATCTCTTTGGTAGCAGTCACGGCATAGTCCATAGATGCAGGATCACCTGGACCATTGGAGAGAAATATTCCTTGCGGATTCCAAGCTAATACTTCGCTGAGAGGCGTCTTGGCAGGGAAGACTTTGAGGAAGCAATCTCGCTGAACGAAGTTATTTAGGATATTGGTCTTAATTCCATAATCATAAACCGCTATTCTATAGTTTCCTTGTGGGTTGCCAAGTTCATATACTTCCGAGGTGCAAACTTTGCTAGAGAGCTCTTGCCCCTTCATTTTAGGTGCTGCGGCTAATTGTTTTTTAAGTTCTTCCACATTATCGGTCTCCGAGGAAATAATCGCATTCATCGCACCTTGTTTGCGGATAATCTGAACCAATTTTCTAGTATCTACATCCTTAATCGCAGGTACATTATGTGCCGTGAAATAATCGTGCAACGACTTAGTGGACTTAAAGCGTGAAGGCTTATCTGCAAACTCACGACAGATCATTCCAAAGATGGATGTCTTTTTATTTTCTTCATCGGCCGCCAACGTACCATAGTTGCCAATATGATTTGACGTCATGACGAGCATTTGTCCGTAATAACTAGGATCTGTAAATAACTCCTGATAACCGGTCATCCCTGTGTTGAAGCAGAGTTCACCTACACGAGTTGTGTTGGCTCCTACAGATACTCCTTCAAATACATCTCCGTTTTCTAAAACTAAAATTCCTTTACTCAATTTAATTAGTTTGTTTAGTTAATACAGTTTAATTCGCCCATCATCCAATCATCATATCGTCAAATCATCACATTAATTACATCTTCTCAAACACCACTGCCGTAGCACCGCCGCCGCCATTGCAGATACCAGCTACACCGTATTTTCCATTTTTATTTTTCAAAACAGAAAGCAGTGTACAGGCTATTCTAGCACCTGAACCACCAATAGGATGTCCAAGGGCTACTGCACCTCCATATACATTAACCTTGCTGGCATCGAGTTTTAGTTCTTGTAAATTAGCTAAAGCTACTACGGAGAACGCTTCATTGATTTCGTAAAAATCAATTTGCTCCATAGTCAATCCCGCTCTTTTCACTGCGGCAGGGATAGCTACAGAAGGTGCTGTCGTAAACCAATCTGGGTCTTGTTCGCTATCGGCATATCCCACGATTTTGGCTATGGGTTTCAAGCCTAGGCTATCCATTTTCGCTTTGCTCATCAAAATCATCACGGCTGCTCCGTCATTGATTTTAGAAGCGTTGACTGCAGTGACTGTTCCATTTTTATCAAAAGCGGGTTTGACAGTCGCTACTTTATCCCATTTCACATTTTTGTATTCATCATCTTCGGTGACCAGTTTAGGGTCGCCACCTCTCTGTGGTATAGCTACTGGTATCAATTCATCAGCAAAAGCATTTTCAGCATAAGCTGCCTGGGCTCGCTTGTACGATTCTGTCGCATAAGCATCCTGCTGCTCTCTTGTGATTTCATATTTCGCAGCGCAAAGCTCTGCTATATTGCCCATCATTCCTTTTTTGAAAGGATCTTGTAATCCGTCTCTGACGATCGCATCGACGATTTCCCCATTTCCATAGCGGTATCCACCTCTAGCATTTGGAATATAATATGGTGCATTGGTCATAGATTCAAATCCACCGACGAGAACGACATCATGATGACCCAACTGAATTGACTGCGAACCTAGAGCGATAGACTTCAGACCTGAAGCACACACTTTATTGATCGTAGTACATGCTGTCTGATAACTCAATCCTGCCCCTAAAGCAGCCTGACGAGCCGGTGCTTGGCCATTATTTGCCTGAAGTACATTGCCTAAGATGGCTTCTTGGATTTCTTCTGCCTTGATACCAGACTTTTCCAATACACCTTTGATCACATCTACTCCTAATTCTACACCTGTTTTAGCAGCTAAAGAACCACTAAAAGCACCTATCGGCGTGCGACCATAGGCTACGACATATACTTCGTTCATATAAAATGGGTTATTAATTTTTTTGTGGGACAAAGATAGGCTGATACTAAGAATTTTCCGAGTTATTTATCAATATTGTGGATAAGTTTTGTTTTCAAACTTTATTTACTTTAATTCCATAAAATGTTGACTTGATAAATCTCTCTTGCTATGAAAAACGAAGATTATGTCTATTTTGTTTGAAGAAATTATTTTGTAAATAATTACGATAATTTCCTTCAATTAATTCTCTTACAAGTTTATTATCAAATTCTGGAACTATTCTCCCTATGGATATTTGTAATTTTAATATATTGGTTCTTTGTCGAAGTTTTATGATAGTTTCCTTCGCATAGTATTTAGAATCAAAGGCGATATAGGTGTAGATTTCTTTCAAGTCGCGCTTTGAGTTTTCAGTCCAAGTTATTTGAATCATTCGGCGATCTCTTTATCTAAATCTTCCTCTGATATTGTTCTCCCTTCTTCCGAATCTTTGAGTCCTTTTTGAACATGTTCGATAAAACTCATTCTCTCGAATAATTCGTCCATAGAGAATTCATCAGGGAGTTGATCTTTTATAATTTTTATAACTTGTTCTTTTTTTAGCATTATTTGATATCTAGTCTAAGAGCCTTTGAATTAAATATATTTTGACAGAAAATTTTCAAACAGCTCTACGTTTTTAAATCCTTGTTTTCGCAGTCCTTTATATAATTTCTCATCCCTAGTCAGCAATGTTAGGTTACTATCAAGATCCAAGGAAACATAACTGATATCTTTAATGTCAATAGGTGTGCACAGTTTTACTGCGTTCGCTACCGAGATATCTTGATGGATAAAACTAGGAATAAATTTAAGTAATGAGAATATGGTGTACGAATAATTCCTAAACTGGACTTGATCTAACTTTGTTTTACTCATAACTACATCCTTGTGCAGATTGATTTCTACTAAGGCAAAATCAGGCAGTATAAATTCAAAAAGAGATAATAGATTAATATATTGAGATTTCCCACTAATCAATATACTCAAGAGTATGTTGGCATCAATTATGTATCGAAGATTCACCCAGTCACTTTAAACAAATACTTACTGCCATATTCTGTCCAAGCTTTTTCTTTGGTCTCCTGCCAGTCTTTGTTTTTTATGTCTATGGTTTCAAGTTCATCTATCATTTCCTGTTTACTTAGCTTTAATATAGCCAAGTTTAAATAATCTTGAATTAGTTTTTCAATTTTAGTTTTGCCATATAATTCTACAAGTTCTGTTCCTACATGAACTTTAAATTCGACGGAAGTTTCCATTTGAGTCTTTATTGAAATAATAGCAAAGTTAAGAATTTTAGGGTTAAATAACCATAAAATGTCATAGTAGAATACAACATAAGTCCGAGACTAGATTTGAAAAGTATCGTTTCATCTGGTCGAAAAACCTTATGTGGATAAGTTTTAGTTACTTATTTTTCAATCAAATAAACGCCATTTTTTGGCAATGTGGATTTTTATATTTGCTCACTGTTATCAAAATGAACTACTTTAGTCTTAGATTTTTCACACCACTTATTTTTCGCGAGTTTTAGTTATGCAGCGCACGATTGCACATATGGATTTAGACACCTTTTTCGTCTCGGTAGAGCGAAAAAATCAGCCGCAGCTGATAGGAAAGCCTGTGCTAGTCGGAGGCACGAGTGACCGCGGTGTGGTGGCGTCTTGTAGCTACGAAGCGCGCAGCTATGGCATTCACTCGGGCATGTCTATGAAGCTCGCTCGCCAGCTCTGTCCAGAAGCTATGATCGTGCGTGGAGATCACGAGCAGTACAGTTATTATTCCAATATCATCACGGATATCATCCGCGAGCGCGTACCGCTCTATGAGAAGACTTCGATCGATGAATTTTATATAGACCTCACGGGGATGGATCGCTTTTTTGGTTGCTTCAAATATGCGACCGAACTCCGCTCTACCATTATGAAAGAAACGGCTCTCCCCATATCCCTAGCTATGTCGAGCAATAAGACGGTAGCCAAGATAGGCACGGGACAGGCCAAACCCAATGGTCAGCTGGAGATAGCTGTAGGCAATGAAAAAGAATTTCTAGCGCCTCTATCCATTCGCAAAATACCCATGGTAGGGGAGAAGACCTATAGCCTGCTCCGCAATATGGGGATAGAAAAAATCAAGACGATTCAGGAAATGCCGCTGGAAATGATGCAACGAGTTTTGGGTGAAAATGGCGCTGTGATATGGCGAAAGGCCAATGGCATAGACCATTCACCGCTGGTACCCTACAGTGAAAATAAATCTATATCGACCGAGACGACCTTCGATAAAGACACTATAGACGTGCACTATCTCCAGCAGGTACTTATTAATATGACGGAGAGCCTCGCTTACCAACTGCGAACCAAGAAAAAACTGACCGCTTGTGTCACAATCAAAATCCGTTATTCGGACTTTAATACTTATACTATGCAGTGCAAGATTCCCTACACGGCGATGGATCACGTGCTCATAGACAAGGTCAAGGCTTTATTTCATAAATTATTTCAAAAGCGACTCTTGATACGATTGATTGGTATTCGATTTAGCCACTTGGTGCAGGGTTCGTATCAGTTCGACCTCTTCGATGATATGACGGAAAAGGTCATGCTCTACAGTGCTATGGACAAGCTCCGCGACCGCTTCGGAGAAAATATCATCCAGCGCGCTTCGATAGTAGGAATGAAGAAGAGGGAGTTTTTGAATCCGTTTAAGGGGTAGAATAGTGGAAAGTGGAAAGAATAAAGTGGTTTCTAATGGTTATTTTGGGTTGAGTTATAAAATTTTCAAAACCAAACTGTAAACCGCATTATCGCACAGCAGTTGTGACGATTTTATATTGTAGTTTTCTTTTTTGAAGTGACTCTTGACTTTCTTGGCATAACAGGTTTCAGCTTATTTTGTTTATATAATGAAATATAGTCTCTGATTTCTTGTTTTTCTTTTTCTGTTTGTGATCTAGAATCTACATACAAGTCCACTTCTTCTATTAAATTTCTCTTTTTCATATCTTATTTTTTTTATCTTTTTTGTGGGAAATACTTCAGAATTAATTTTAAGGCTTCTTCGGGATTTATTATCATTTGAGAACTACTTCCCACCCTTCTAGCACCCAATGCTTTTTCATAATGTTTGATTAATTCGGTTTTGGCTACAAATGCTACGAATCCTTGATTTCCATAATCCCAAGAAAGTTTACAGGCAAAAGCAAATAAATTACCACCTACACCATCGTAAAGTTTGTCTTTTCCAACATTAAATGGAGCATTTTCAATTAAATTAAGAAAAACATGGTCTTTTAATAAACTAATACTAACTATTCCTTGAATTATATTTGAATTTCCTTCAATAGTTAATTTAAACACCAGGTTATCTTTATTTTCAATTTCTTTTTTCCAATTGAAGTTCCAACCGTTTGATTTTGTAATGGTTTTAACTTCTTCTCTGGTTAAAGGAGATAATTCTGTAGGAAAGGAGTCTCCAGAAATAGTGTTTACAATACTATTGGTTAGTTCATCTATAAGAATGGAGACACTTTTCTTATCCTTTTTTACCATAGCTCAAAGGTAAAGGAAAAATTACATTTTTAAAAATAATTCTCACCATATGACGGAAAAAGTGATGCTCTACAGAGCTATGGATAAACTCCGCGACCGCTTCGGAGAAAATATCATCCAACGCGCTTCGATAGTAGGAATGAAAAAGCGAGAGTTTTTGAATCCGTTTAAGGGGTAGGACTAGTAGAAAGTGGTAAGTAGAGAGTATTGTCAAGTGTAGTTAACGGTTACTTGAAGGACACGATTACAACATACATTTATATCCCCATTTAATTTTTTAATTTGCCTTTGTCGCAATATCTGCCAATTGCACCGGTGCCGAGAAGTCTAACATAAATAACGTTGTCGGCAAACCACCGTTTTTCTGTTTCAAAAATTACCGCAAATGCGGAATCTTTAAGGTCGATAGTTTGGATAAAGACTGTATCATTTCTTAAATTTTTATCGGAGAATGTAGGGAAGTCCCTTAAAACGGGTTCGTCACCGCAACACTTCCACCAAACTTCTTTTATTTCGTTATTGTTTAAGGTGCAGCTATAAAGGGCTATTGAAAAAATAATTATCGTTAGATTTTTTTTCAATTCAAGTTGTTTATTTTAATAATCTTCTATTTTCAACTTCAATTAGAACTTTCATTTGTTGAATCGCTATTTGATTGAGTTTAACAAGTCGTTCTTTTTGCGTTAATTTTTCCTGAATGAATACTGCATTTAGGTTCTCCATATTTGCTAGGCAAATCAATTCATTGATACTAGCGTAATCTCTTATATTCCCTTTCAGTTCAGGATTTGTATCTCGCCATTGTTTTGCTGTAATTCCAAACAGGGCTACATTTAAAATATCAGCTTCATTGGCATATATAGCGGATGTGTGCACTGAGGTTAGTTCTTTTGGAATCAGATGCTGCTTAATTGCATCAGTATGAATATAATAATTGAGTTTCGTCAATTCGCGCTTGGCAGACCACCCTAACAGCTTTTGTTCTTCTTCTTTTAGACGTTGAAATTCTTTTACTAGATATAATTCGAACTCAACAGAAACCCAGCTAGCAAATTTGAATGCAATATCGCGCTGAGCATAAGTGCCACCGCCAGCGCCATTTTTAGTGATAATCCCCGCAGCACCAGTTAGCTCAGTCCATCTACTTGGACTCATTGTAAATGAGTTACTTCCAGCTTCTTTTAAAAGGGGGTCGAATTCGACCCCTTTAAATAAAGGATTATTGAGTTGCTCCCAAAGACCTATATACTCTAATGTATTTTTTAATCGCATCCAATTTTTGACTACATCTTTAGGTTCAATTTGATTTTTTTGTTTTGCAATATCTGTGATACAAATAAAGTCTTCTCCATTCACACGCAATGTGCGTATAGAAATGTTTTGAACCTTTAGTTCAATTAGTTTTGACATATACTAATTATTTAGTTAGGGTATTATCCATCATTTGGCAAGTAAACACATTAGTAAGATCCTCTTTGTGAATAACTAAAAAATCACTGAATCAATTTTACAATCATACCACAACAAATATACAAAACAATCTAGAATTTTTGAAACTACTTAGCTTTCCATATACGATTTAAAAAACACTCTCTTATTTTGGGAAATGGATTCACTTGCTGCTGCTATTTTTAAATGTTCCTGGTCTTTTTCATTGGCGTAGCGAAGTTGGAATAAATCATAGACAGAGAGCCCTTTTTGAGGTCGATCCATTAAGGTGAATTCGTCACCGACTTCTACGGAACCTTCTTCTAAAATACTCAAATAACTACCTGCGAAGCCGCGCTCGATAAACTGCTTGATGATAGCTTGTGTTCCGAATTTATATCCGAGTTTATAACAAGGCTCTCGGTATTGAGATAACTGAACTAGAGCATTTCCCACTTTATAAACATCCCCGAGAAAAACTGTTCTTTCATCGAAGTTTGATAGCGTTAGATTTTCTCCGAACATACCCCAGTTCCAGTCGAGATGGGGATATAATCCTTTCCAGAAAGGATATTGCTCCGCAGAAAAAACATAACATGCCTGATAAAATCCTCCATGATGTTTGCGGTCAGAGATTTCATCATTTAAAACATTATTCTTGGTGAGGTAAATGGGCTTATGACTCGGGGATTTATAGATGCCCGTGGTTTCTTCGTTACCCTTCCAGCGAAAGGTCTTGGGTTGGGCTAAGTTGGTGGAGATTATTTTCATAGATGTCTAGTTTTATTGTGACTCCTTGTGAAATCCTTCGTGTACTTTGTGGTTAAATAAAAATGAGCAATAAATTTTTATCTTCATGGTTTTATCTCAATTTTAGCACCAATTTTTACAGCTTCATATAACTCATCCATTTCATTATTCGTAACTCTTATACAGCCATCCGTATAAAACCAAGTGTGAAATATATCGAGAGGACCTAGTTCTGTGCCTGTTCCGTGAATTTTTATATCACCACCTGCGCTTTTACCAAGTTTTTTAGCATGTGCTTTATCTTCAGCATTGGGATAGGATATGCCTAGGTTTTTATGGTATCGACTGTAAGGGTTTTTATTGAAAATAGTATAGTGTCCTTCGGGTGTTTTTTGATCGCCTTTGTATTCTTTTTTACCTCGGGTATTTTTACCTATGGCTATAGAATAGGTTTTTAAAAGGTTTTCTTCAGAGAATACTTGCATTGTCCTGTCTGATTTATCCACTATTATATTATCTATTTTTGAATTTAGAGGAATTGAAGCCATATTAAATAATCTATAGCTATGAAGTGCTAATATTAGTGTGAAAACTATCCCTAAAATTCGTAATATAAATTTCAATCGTCTAATCTGAATTATTTCATCCAAAACTAACTAAATTTGAAGTTTAATATCAAAAAAATCCATCACAACTGACGTCTGACAACTAGCCACTGAAAACTTTTATATGTGCTACACCATCAAACAAACCGTCAATGAACGCCTCCTAGAAGGTCGCTTCCATGCGCGGGTAAAATATCCCCCTCAACTGGAGCAGATAGAAAAATCGTCTGGATTTGCTTTTCCATTGGTGCCTATTATCACAAATAAGGAAACGGAAAGTATTCAATTGTTTCATTGGGGATTAATTCCTCACTGGGCCAAGTATAAGGAGATTCGAAAAAATACGTTGAATGCGCGTATAGAAACAATCGATGAAAAACCAAGCTTCAGATCTTATACGAAGAATCGCTGTTTGGTTTTAATCGACGGCTTTTACGAATACCAATGGCAAGACCCCAAAGGGAAGGTCAAAAAACCATTTCTTATGACGATGCCCGACGGTGAGCCATTTGCCTTGGGCGGTTTATTTAGCATTTGGACAGATACCTCGACGGGAGAACTCATGCCTACCTTTACCATTCTAACTATGGAAGCTAATGAGCAGATGGCTATTATTCACAATACGAAGAAGAGAATGCCGTTGATATTAACAAAGGAGAATGAAAGGGAGTGGCTGGATGGGAAGATAGAGAAGGTGAGGTTTGATGAAAAATTGGTCACTACAGAAATTTAAAATCTTTGTGACACATTGTGCCCATCTCTGTGGAACTTCGTGCTCCCAAAAAATGCAAATTAGTATCACAAAGTATCACTAAGTTATAGAACAAAGTTTCGCCACGTTAATAACATTAAATTTCAAATCTAAAAATTTTCCCGATTAATGGTCTCCAATCGTTTCATTTCTTTCACTTCGATATAGATGAAATCATATTCTACGACTACCTTATTATGCAGAATATAACCGCCCTGACCTCTGAATGGAAAGGCTGTAGCTGATGGTGTGATTAATTAGCTAGAAGGGTAGGAAAGAGGTGACTGCTTTTAAAGAGATACTGCGTATAGATCAGACCTAACTAAAAGATGTTTGGAAGAACGATAATGGTAGAAAATACCCATACCGCCGAAAGGATACCGAATGCTTCCGAGGATATAAAATTAACGTTTATTTAAATAGTTAATTATTTATAATTAAAATTCGTAAAGTGAATAAAATCAATATTTTAAATATTGTATATTTATTTATTATTGTCGTAATGTATATAAAAAAATGAGATTCCGACAAGAATAATTAATTAGTTGCATTTTGTTTTGTAGTTTTACATCATAATAAATTATACATATTATGGCAGAGTTAGTAGGTAGAATTAGAGAGCAAAAGCTTCTCACCAATGCCGCCAAATCTCCTGAATCTGAAATGGTAGCCATTTTGGGTAGAAGAAGGGTTGGAAAAACTTTTTTAATTCGTCAGACTTTTTCTCAATTTGATTTTGAATATACAGGAATTTTGCATGCTACTAAACAAGAGCAAATCAATGCTTTTGTAAAAAAAATATCTGAATACAGCGGTAAAACTTATAGTGACAAACCGAAAAATTGGATTGAGGCAATGGATATTTTGAAACAATATCTATCGACTAAAAAGAAAAAAGGCAAGAAGCTTATTTTTATAGATGAACTCCCTTGGCTCGATACTCAGAAATCAAAGTTTACCGATGCCTTGGGATATTTTTGGAATGACTATGCACTTTACAATAATGTGCTTCTTATAGTCTGTGGATCGGCTACATCATGGATGATACGCAATATTGTCAATCATCGTGGAGGATTACATAACCGCATTACTAAGCGAATTGAATTGAAGCCATTTACTCTTAGCGAGACCAGATCTTTTTTCAAATCTAGGCAGTTAGTATTTGATCATTATTCCATAGCGCAAATCTATATGGTCATGGGCGGGATTCCTTTTTATCTCAACGAATTAGAAAGGGGAGAAAGTGTCGCTCAGAATATAGATAGAATTTGCTTTGATAAGAATGGTCTGCTCTATAGCGAGTTTAAAAATTTATTCGCATCATTATATGACAATTTTGAAAACCATTTATTGCTAATAAAAACGCTCGCTACTAAATGGAAAGGACTTACAAGAGGTGAACTTATAGCCCTTTCTAAATTGAAGGATGGAGGCAATATCACTAAAGTCCTAGAGGAGTTAGAGCAGTCTTCCTTCATCACGATTTCTTATCCTTTTGGGAAGAAGAAAAAGACCGCACTTTATCGACTATTTGATCCTTATACTATATTTTATTTTCATTTTATTGAAGGAAAAAAAGCACTTAAAAAAGGCAATTTCATCAACTTAATGCGATCTTCGAAATGGACGAGTTGGTGTGGGTATGCTTTTGAAAATCTTTGTTTTTATCATCTACCTCAAATAGAAAAAAAACTGGGTATTCAAGCTATCTATTCAGAATCGAGTAGTTATTTTCAGAAAGGAACAATAGATGAAGAAGGCTTTCAAATAGATTTATTAATCGACCGTGCGGATAAAGTCATCAATCTCTGTGAAATAAAATTTTATGACACTGAATTCACCATTAACAAAGATTATGCAGAGAAACTTCGCAATAAAATTGCTCGATTTAAGATGGCTACACAGACTAAAAAACTCCTGTTTCTTACTCTTATTTCCACTTACGGAATTGCAAAAAACTTACATTATAATGCCGTTATAGAAAACGAGGTTAAATTGATAGATTTATTTGATTATTAGGTAATTGTATATATTTTTATTATTTATTTCTGTCGGAATGTTATAAAAAATGGTAGATTCCGACAAGAATAATGCAATTTCAGAACTAAAATAAATCAAGTTTTTACCTTATACCCTTCTCATTAATTCAGCACAGCGTTCATAATATCTTCCCGATTAATGGTCTCCAATCGTTTCATTTCTTTCACTTCGATATAGATAAAGTCAAATTCAACAACGACCTTACCTCGCAGACTATAGCAACCCTGACCCCGAAAAGGGAAGGCAGCAGCTGATGGAGGAAAATGAACTGTATCGATCCATTCGCCTTCGCGGTCTATAAAGGTGCCGAAATACATTTTATTTCCCTGCGCGGTTCGCGTACTTTTTATGGCAGCTAAATATCCTATGATGGTAATCTCTTGATTTAATTTTTCTTTTAAATTTTTAGCGACTAGATTTTCGTCAGGCATATTTTTTAGAAGCTGAAAAGGCGAACAAAGCGGAAAACCCAGCAGTTCTATTTCATCGAGCGCATCATCGAGCCAGCTGTGTTCGAGTTTGGGGAATTTGTAGTCGACATTTTCTTTTTTGAATAATTCTTGATGGTGAATTTCTTGCTTAGGATGGATTTCTAAATGTGCCTGCCAGAGCAATTCTTTCTTATTGACACCACTGAAACTAAATGCTCCGATGCGAATGAGAAGAACAATCTGTTCCAGAGAGATTTTGACTCGGGCTATAAAGTCCGTCAAGTTTTCAAAATAGCCTCGGCTTCGCTCGGTCAGGATAGCTCTCACTGTATTAGCTTCGAGATTTTGTATCATTTGAAAACCTAAATAAATATCGTTTCCATCAATGGTGGTCATTACATGACTGCGATTAATACAAGGTGCTTTGATCATTCCTCCGTGCATGCGCGCTTCGTGCACATAGATTTCTGTACGATAATAACCTCCACCATTATTGAGTGTGGCTACCATATATTCCAACGGATAATAGGCTTTGAGATAGAGTGCTTGAAAGCTCTCTACTGCGTAGCTGGCAGAGTGTGCCTTGGAAAAAGCATAGTTGGCAAAACTCTCAATCTGATACCAAATATCTTGAATAGTTTTTTGAGAATAGCCTTTTTGTATGCAGTTTTGAAAGAAATTTTCCTTGACTTTGTGAAATTCATTTCGCTGTTTAAATTTCCAACTCATACCTCTACGCAAATAATCTGCATCGGCTAAACTCAAACCAGCAAAGTAATGTGCTACTTTGATGACATCTTCTTGATACACCATGACGCCGTACGTTTCTTCCAAAATTTTATAGAGATGTGGTATGGCTTTCTGTGCTTTTTCTCGTTTTATAGGGTCTCTATATCGCTGAATATATTCATTCATCATCCCACTTTTACTAACACCGGGTCGTATGATAGAACTCGCAGCTACCAATCGTAAATAATCATCTGCTTGCAATTTTGTCAGCAGCATACGCATGGCTGGGGACTCAATATAAAAGCAACCTATGCATTTTCCTTTTTTCAATAATTCTTTGACAAGCACATCTTCTTTGAATTTCGTTATCTGGTGAATGTCAATATCAATGGCGCGATTTGTAGTTAATATGTCCAGTGTCTCTTTAATTTTAGCCAAACCGCGCTGACTCAGAATGTCGAATTTAGCTAAGCCAATATCCTCCGCTTCGATCATACTGAAATGAGTCGTAGGATAGCCTTTTGGAGGCATAAATGTGGCAGTATAGCTATGAATCGGTTCTTCGGATATTATGATGCCACTGGCATGAATACTAAGGTGGCTTGGAAATCCTTCTATGAGCTGACTATATTGAAGTACCAGCTGACTCATGGAATCTAAACTTTGTATATCCTTCTCGCGTTGCAGTTTGTCTATTTCATGCGCAGGTAAACCAAAAACTTTACCCAATTCACGTATGACGGCGTCTTTCTGAAATGTATTATAGCTGCCGAGTAAGGCTGTGTTTTGATATCCGAATCGTTGAAAAATATATTCAGTAATATCATCTCTGTCTGTCCATGAAAAATCTATGTCAAAGTCTGGAGGATTATTTCGATAGGGGTTGATAAAGCGCTCGAAGTATAAATCGAGTTCGATTGGATCTACGTCCGTGATGCGAAGCAAATAAGCGACAATACTATTCGCGCCACTGCCACGACCTACATAGAAGTAATCTTTCGAACGAGCAAAGTTAACTATATCCCAGTTGATTAGAAAATAGGAAGCAAATTTCATGGATTGAATGACTGACAATTCCTTCTCTATACGCTGCATAATTTCATCATTTACGACAGGATAGCGATAGGGAAGACCTTCTATGCACAATCGACGAAGCATTTGATTATCTTCATCGAAGCTCGTAGTATAGAATTGTTTATTTTTAAAGCTCATTTTCCCCATCTCTATTTTTACATGAGATTGAGCGAGGAGTTGGTTGGTATTTTCTACGATAATGGGATAGTCTTGAAAAATCTCTTTTAGTTTTGATTTCGGTATCATCAATTCCTCTAAGCTGCCTTGTTCAGTAAGTTCTAAGCGACTTAATAAAATATTTTTGTCTATGGCCCTTAATAAACGATGAGCATTAAAGTCTCTTTTCTGCAAAAAACTGAGCGGTTGCAAAATGACACATTTACTTAAATCTAAATCTTTATATAAAAAAGGAAGCCTAGATACTTCTTTTGCTGAAATACCTATAAATTCATGGTCTTTGAGTTTTAAACCGCGATACTTACTTAAAGGATAAATTATATAGACTTGCTCAAAATTGGGAGCTTGTTTTGGGAAAGACTGACCTTTATGGGAGTATTCGGAGAGGTATTGGTTGAGTTCAAGATAGCCCTTATTATTTATAGCTATACCCACATAACACAGTTCTATGTCATTTCGAAAATCAATACCTATGCTGAGTTGAATACCGATTTCCTCTGCCAATCGCAAAGAATCTATGGTAGCGGAGGTATTATTGATATCGGTTAAAGCGATAGATTTATACCCATTTTGCTTGGCGGCCGCTATTAGCTGGCTAGGCGACAAGGTGCCGTAGCCGAGACTAAAATAGGTGTGGGTGCAGAGGAGCATAGTATATGATTAGGATAATTTATCATTTCGTAAAATAAATAAAACTGATTACCTAATATGAAAACTAGTTTCACTAATAACTTTATTTTTTATAAGTATTTTTCGCCAACTACTATTATCATTTAATGGTATCCACCTTTTTTCTTCAGCTCTATAATGCCAATCCTTATCTTTCTGATAGAAAAGTTGAATTCCAATACCTTCAATTACTTTTAAGATTTCATTGTCGTGATAATTTTGCTCATCATAATCAGTATATGCCAATTGCGCCATTTCGGAATACAATTCATTGAGTTTAAAAAGCATTTCATTGATTGATTCATCTAGTTCGTCTACATTTATTAATAAGTGCATAATTTAGTGATACAATTGGGTTGAAATTATTATCTTTGCCTCATGAATAAAATTAGAGGTACAAAAGATAGTCAGGAGACTAAGCGAAAGCTAGTAGTTTCTTATCTCAAGAAGAAGAAA
>JAJTHM010000035.1 GCA_021297855.1 Sphingobacteriales bacterium
AATAGCGGTTTTAAAATGGTCCAACCCATTTTAAAACCTTGCTATGGTAAATGCCGTAGCTGTATTTGTTTAGTGCAATGAGCCATGCGACATTGGACTATTACTAATACGCTTACGGTATTAGTTTTCATTTGAATCTATCCCTAGTTCGTGTCACTTCGTGCTATTCGTGGCGTGTATAGCCACAAATAACACGAATTTTCTTCCCTCTAAGTCTCCTGCAAGCGGAATCAGAGGAGTATAGCACATTTGTAGCCCTAGACGCACTTTTAACTCCGCAGGAGTGGTATGTTTGTAATAGACAAGATTAGACCATAACTTTGAAACCCCAGAGGGGTGGCATGTCTTACCATTTTCTTCCCTCTAAGTCTCCTGCAAGCGGATAAATCAATGTCGTTTAGTTCGTGTTTGGTTCGTGGGGAAACGAACCATTGCAGTTCGCCATGCTGCGTGTCTCAGGCGGCATTCGTATTTCTTATCTAAACGACATTGATATATAAATGGTATGATTGTTTTAGGCTAAATTTGAGTTCGATGAATTCTGTCAGTTTTTTTTACATTTGTCCAGTATTGAATTAAGACCTTCTTTCAGAGTATTTGAATACCCTCTGACAGTAAGTAACGTATAAAAAATAAATAGATGAAAATTTCATGGAATTGGTTAAATGATTATCTCACCTGCGAACCATTAACCATAGACGAAGCAGCTTCTATCCTTACGTCAATAGGCTTGGAGGTGGAGGGTATCGAAAAGTTTGAATCTATCAAAGGGGGATTGGAAAAGTTTTTTATTGGGGAAGTTATTTCCTGTGAGAGACATCCAAATGCCGACAAGTTGAGTTTGACGCAGGTCAATTTGGGTTCTATCTTGGGAATAAAAAAAATAGTCTGCGGAGCACCCAATGTGGCCGCTGGACAAAAGGTGGCGGTAGCAACAGAAGGAGCAGTTATTTACCTGCCAAATGGGGAATCGTTTACCATAAAAAATTCAAAGATTAGAGGAGAGGAAAGTCAAGGAATGATTTGCGCCGAAGATGAATTGGGCATTGGCACTCGTCATGATGGAATATTAGTTTTAGATCATGAAGCAGGTGTGGGAACTCCTGCAGCTGCTTATTTCAGTATCAGCACCGATTCTGTTTTCGAGATTGGGCTCACACCCAATCGAACGGATGCTATGTGTCACAAAGGGGTAGCCAGAGACTTAGCTGCGGCTATTAATGCACGCGGAGGCAGATGTGTTTTCCACCCGAATAGTAAAATGGATTTTCAACCAATTAGCAGCTCTCCACTTCGGACTATTGAAATAGAGAATAACACCGAAAAAGCGCCTAAATTTGGAGGTTATGTCATAGAGGGCATTCAAAATAATGCATCTCCTACTTGGCTGAAAGAAAGACTCGCTGCTATCGGGGAATCATCAAAAAATCTCTTGGTAGATGTTACCAACTATATTTTACATGATTTAGGACAGCCATTGCATGCCTATGATTTAGAAAAAATTCAAGGGAATAAGCTTGTCGTCGAAGAGTTAACTAAAAATGAGGATTTTACTGCCTTAAATGGGAATCAGTTAAAGCTGAAAACCGGCGATATTGTCATTAGAGATAAAGATAAAATAGTGGGAATAGCAGGGGTTATGGGCTCATTGTCGTCTTGTATAGACGATCATACGAATGCTATTTTCCTAGAAGGAGCCATCTTTCATTCTACCTCTGTAAGACAGATGAGTCAGAGATTGCAGTTGAGATCGGAGGCAGCAATTAAATTTGAAAAAGGAGTGGATCCAAACGGAACGGAGTACGCATTGGAAAAAGCAAAAAATATAATACGCTCCGTTTCAAAAAATGCAACCGCAGGTTCTTTGGCTATGGTGGCGAAGTCTGACTTCCCTTTTTGGACTGTCACCTTGACTAGAGCCAAACTGGACATGTATGCCAATATGAGTATAGAAAAAGAGAAGGTTGATTTTATACTATCAGCAGTGGGTATCGATATAGTAAACAGCGATGATAAAACATGGTCACTGCAAGTGCCGAGATATAAAGAAGATGTGAAGCGAGAAGAGGATGTCATAGAGGAAGTATTGCGAATTTATGGGTATAATTTATTGCCCTATCCTAAATTTTTAAAGTCCAATCTTAGTTTTAGTCAAGGACTGAGCTCGACCCAGCTAGAAGAAAACATATCAGGATTATTGACGGGGAGTGGTTTTCAGGAAATATTGACCAATTCCATTTCACAATCAAATTATTTTCCAGATACCGCACCTATTCGATTGCTCAATTCGATGACCAGTGAGCTGGACTGCATGCGCGCTTCTATGATTCCAGGGTTTTTAGAGGTCATTGAATACAACCTGAATAGAGATCAAAAGGACCTGGCTTTGTATGAATTTGGCAATGAGTATTTCACCGATAAGTCTGGAAAGTTTAGACAGCGGAAGCGATTAGTATTGGCCTGTACGGGTATGACTGATAGTCCATATTGGCAACAACCAAAGGGCCGACTAAATGATTATTTCCAGCTCAAGGCTGCTATAGAGAAACTATTTCAACATTTAAAAATTGAAGTGACTTACAAAGAGACGGAGAATAAAGATTATGTATATGGACTTGCTTTATTCATCGGGCAGAGAGAACTGGGCTATCTAGGTGAACTAAAGTGGGATAAGAAAATGTTTGATGTCAAACAAAAGGTGTATTTCGCTGAACTTGATTTAGACTATATATTTCAAGTATTGGCAAAAGGAAAAATTCAGTATTCCGAAGTTTCAAAATTTCCCACGGTGCGTCGGGACTTGGCACTTGTTTTAGACCGACATGTTCGCTTTGACCAGGTAGAGTTGATTGCTAAAAAATCACTTGGGAAGGCATTGACAAAAATGGTCTTGTTTGATGTGTTTAAGGATGATTCGCTCGGCGAAGACAAAAAATCGTACGCAGTTCGATTCTTTTTAACGAATTCTGAGAAAACTTTGTCCGACAAGGAAATAGAAGGAATGATTCAAAAACTAATGACCAGTTATCAAAAAGAACTCACCGCTGAAATTCGCTCTTAGTTTTAAGCATTTTATTTCTATTTCCATTTGCGGGAGCATAGAAAGCTAAAAAAAAGGCATACAAACGATTCTTTTATATAAATTTGTGCTTCTTTTTCGGAAATATTCAACATAACACATGCGGTATGTACTCTTTTTGCTTTTTCTGACGCTAGGCTCTAGACTGGCTGCACAGATGGATTTCGGGGAATTTAATACCCCTTATTCTGGCGTACATGGTTTGAGTTTTAACCCAGCAGAAATAGTAGATAGTCGTTACCGATTCCATATGAACCTGTGGGGTTTTGGCTTGCGAACAGCAAATAATTTTATAGGGGCAAGTTCAGAAATGCTTTCATTTTCCCCACCAGACCTGAATGATAGTACCAAGAAAATTTATCTGCCAAGACAACTCAATGGTTCTCCAAAGAATTTATTTTTGCAAGCAGACTTGATGGGGCCAAGCTTTATGTTTTCTGTTGGACGGAAAAACAAGTTTAGTTTCGGATTTAGCTCCAATTTCAAAACCCTCATTACGGCTAATAACGTAAGTGAGCGATTGGCCAATTATATGTTTGACAATAAGGATACCAATAACTGGAAAGAGTCAACCAGTAAGGATATCATGGCAAATGCATCCATGTGGGTGAATTTTGGTCTGACCTTGGGGACTGTAATTATAGACAAGCCTGGATATACTTTAAAAGGGGCCATCACCCCGAAAATAAATGTTGGACTCGTCAATACCTATCTCTTTTCCCCTGATTTAAAGATAGAATTTGCAAGTCAAAATGCAGTAAGAAATGCCAATGGAATGATTGACAATCAAATATCCGCTCCTTTTATTGTCAATTCGGAATTCAAATCGGACAGCGTGAAATTCTTTGAAAATATGGGTTTTGGCGCCGATATAGGTTTTATTTTTGAGAAAAAGAAAAAACAAGAATTTACCTATGAAATGGATTGTCGTACAGATAATGTTAGACGCGATTTAAATAAATATATTTATAGAATTGGATTGAGCTTGATAGACTATGGATTTATTCAATGGAAAGGGAAGGCACCAATAAGACGCATGGCGGTGGATGAAAACGCCTTTACGACCGATGTCGAGAATAAAAAATTTAGCAAGTTTCCGGATGTCAAGGAACACACGGATAATATTTCTGGATTAAGTGCCAATGGAGTGACTCTTGATACATCTAGAGCGGACTATTTTATGTGGACACCGACCAAGTTAAATGCCTTTATCGACGTGAATATCTATAAAGGGATATCCCTTGCTGCCAATGGTACCTATGGATTTGTTATCAATAATTTTGCGTCTTCAAAAACCCAGAATATGCAATTTTCGATGATCCCAAGAATTGAAAACAAACTATTTGGATTATATCTTCCGGTGAGCTATAATATGCTGGCTCAGGAGTTGAACTCAGGCATAGGGTTTAGATTATTATTTTTCAATTTTGCCCTCTATGACTGGATGGGTATCGCAGGGGTAAAGTCTCAGACTCGCAATGCAGCATTTAACTTCAGTTTAAATATACCGTTCCATCAAAAGGCTAGACCAAAGGATAATGATGGAGATTTGATGTCAAATAAAAAGGATAAATGCCCGAATGATGCTGGGGATTGCAATGGAGATGGCTGTCCTGAGCCAGACGATGATGGAGATGGCATAGGAAATTCTATAGACAAATGTCCTAATCTGAAAGGAGTGAAGGCCTTTGATGGTTGTCCAGATACAGACGAAGATGCAGTTCCTGACAATTTAGACCGCTGCCCGAAAAAGAAAGGACTGAAAGAACTGGGAGGCTGTCCTGATAAGGATGGAGACGGGCTACCTGATCATGAGGACAAGTGTCCAAATGAAAAAGGTCTTAAAAAGTTTGACGGCTGTCCAGACTCGGACAATGATGGTGTTCCAAATATGGCAGATGAATGTCCTTCTGTAGCTGGAGTATATGAAAATAATGGATGCCCACCAATCATCCCTCCAAAAGATTCAGACGAAGATGGATTAATTGATTCGCTAGACAAATGTCCGTTTGAAAAAGGACTAAAGTCCAATAAAGGATGTCCTATCACTGCTGAAGCTATTTCTATAGTGAAGGTAGCAATGGAAAAACTAGAATTTGAAACGGGAAGTGCTGTGATTAAAAAGGAATCATATCAATCATTGACTACCTTAGCCTATTATTTGGTGCGAAATGCTGACTTAAAAGTAAGTCTCAGTGGACACACTGACAATGTAGGATCTGTAGAGAAAAATCTCAAGCTATCCAAAGAAAGAGCTAACGCTGTCAAAACATTCTTTGAAGAGAGAGGGGTAGATGTCCGCAGGATGACTTCGGAGGGATTTGGTATGCAATCCCCAATCGCCGACAATAGAACTCCGGCCGGCAGAGCAGCAAATAGAAGGGTTGATATTGAAATAAAATAATTGATGCATCACATTGGCATTGTCGGGTTGGGCCACTTGGGGGAGATTCACCTCAAACAATGGCTCGAGATTATATCCAGAGAACATATTACTTGTTTTGATGCTGACGAGGAGAAAATGACTCTGATTTCTGAGAGATATCAAGTAGAAAAAGCAAAGAACTTCGATAGCCTCCTAGCCCGCAGTACAATAATAGATGTGGTCACACCGACGGACTCCCATCATTTCTATGCTGAAGAAGCTTTGAAAAAGGGCAAACATGTTTTTATCGAAAAGCCAGTCTGCACGAGTATGGCAGAGGTTGAAAATTTAATTCATTGGCAAAATAAGTCTGGCGCTATGGTTCAGGTAGGGCATGTAGAGCGATATAATCCCGCTTTCCAAGTCGTTAAGGCTAGCATACATCAACCAAAGTTTTTTGAAGTGCATCGTTTAGCACCTTTTGTTTCAAGAGGGACCGAGGTTTCTGTTATTATGGACCTCATGATTCACGACTTGGATATTATATTATATTTAGTTGATTCACCGATTCGGGACATTGCTGCTAAAGGGGTTGCGATCTTAAGCCAAACTCCTGATATAGCCAATGTCCGTTTGGAATTTGAGAATGGATGTGTGGCGAATTTGACAGCAAGTCGTATTTCCATGAAAAAAATGCGCAAAATGAGAGTTTTCTCTGACGAAGGTTATACAGCAATTGATTTTCTGGAAAAAAGTGCTGAAATAATGACTATAAGTGAGATGGGAGAGGGCATTGCCTTCACAACAAACGAAGGTGTAGATAAAAGGCTAATGGTAAAATCGTATGATAAATTGGACAAAAATGCCATATTTGAGGAGTTGAATGATTTTTACAATAGCGTAACAATGGGTAAAAGTGAAACAGCAGTTGACCTCGCAAGTGCTTCAAAAACAATGAGTTTAGCCCTTAGAATACAAGAATTATTATAAATTTCCGCACCTACTCTCAAAAATTTCTTAAAAAAAGATACAATTATTATTCCAAACTCTCTTAGATTTGCCATCAAATTTTAATAAACTTATAAGTATGAAGAAAAGGTTTTTACTTTTTATAATTTTGTTTGCTATGGGAAAGACAAGCCAGGCGCAGCAAGATATTTCGTTTAGTATGTATAATTTTAATCCGCTTTTTGTGAATCCAGCTACTGCAGGTTATCAGGATAAACATTGGCTATCTGCTCTAGGAAGATATCAATGGGTAGGTATAGAAGGCGCTCCTAAATCAGCCGTTGTTTCTTTTCAAACACCATTAAAAAATGAAAATTTAGCCATCGGTGCACTATTTAAGTATGATGCGCTTGGCTTTATGAAAAATATGGGATTAGACTTAAGTTTTGCTTACAGAATACGATTGGACGAGAAAACAAGACTTAGTCTAGGTTTAATGGGTTCAATATTTCACTATAATGATCAAAGAAGGGATGCACAAGGAGTCGCGCTAAATGATCCTACACTAAGCAATGTGACAGCTTGGATTCCTAATTTTGGAGGAGGTCTTTATTTGTATAGCAATAGATATTTTATTGGGGCTTCTGCTCCACATTTGTTGAACTTGCGAATAGCGGATCCTCAGGCAGCAGTCGTTGGCTCCACACTAAGTAGAATTTATAACCATTATTTCGCGAGTGCAGGTTATGTATTTGGAAAAGAGGATGGCGTCAAATTCAAGCCTACTACTTTTGTAAAGTTTTCAGAAAACTCATCTTTGAATATTGATATCAATGGCAACATACTTCTACAAGATCGTTTTTGGTTTGGTCTAGGATACAGAACAGGAGGGGATGTTATCGATCAGAATGGCGTGTTTCAATCTTTGGGTTCATTCAGAGGAGAATCAATGATCGCTACATTCAAAATGATGGCGACCAACTACCTAGAAATAGGGTATTCGTATGATTATCCTTTGTCAAGATTGAATGTCAATACTTCTGGCTCTCATGAAATTTATATCGGTATGGAGCTCGGAAAGAGAGTAGGTAGCATGAGATATGTATCTCCTAGATATGTCAATTACTTCTAATTTATTACAACCAAATAATCTAAAAACTTAAAGAAGAACAAATATGAAAAAGTTTCAGATATTAATTATGTCGATTTTGTTTACCTTTTCTGCTATTGCACAAGGAACCGATGTCACAGAAATGCTTAAAAAAGGCGAAGCCGCCATGTCAGGTTATGAATTAGATAGAGCGATTAAAATTTATTCTGATGTTCTTGCTTCAAACCCAGACAATACAGAGGCTAAAGAAAGATTAGGCTATATATACACCGCACCAGGGCCAAATCAGGATTTAAGCAGTGCGGATAAGTATTATGGAGAGGCGTTTACCTCTGGGTTTATGTCGCCTGCTGCTATGCTGCGATACGCCAATTTATTGCAAATACAGAATAACTTTGACAAAGCTCGTTCGGTTTACAATTTTTATTCCAATAGAGGATATTCATCCAATTCACTTATTAGAAATGTCAATGCAGGTTTTTTCTCTAAAATTTCAGAGCCTAATACAGGAATCGTAGTGAAAAATGTGGAAGATATCAATACCGCTAATTCAGATTTTTCACCATCATATTATAGAAATGGCATTACCTATGTCTCCACAAGAAAAAATAGAACGAAGACAGGTTATAGTTCAGAAGATGAAATTGTAAAAAGTTTCACGGACATTTTCAAAGCTACTCAAAATGAAAAAGTGAAGGGAACATTCAATGAGTCCGAATTACTTTTAAAGACCAATGAAAAATATATGCTAGGGCCTATGACTTTTTCTGAGGATTTTGGGGTAGCCTACATCACTCGTTCTACAGTGAAGGATGGTAAATCTTTTGCGAAAGATGACCAAAGAACGGTATTGATGGAAATTTGCAGGGTCAATTATTCGAATGGAGATGTGGAGAATTGGGATGATGTAACCTCTGTAGTTCTCAATAGAGGAATGGGTTATCAGAACTTTTCGTATGCACATCCTGCATTTGTTACAGGAAGAGGAGATGAAATGATATTTGTTAGTAATATGCCTGGAGGATTAGGTGGAAATGACTTGTGGTATTCAAAACTAGTCGGCTCAGAGTGGTCTGCACCCATAAATCTTGGCCCTGAGGTGAATACTTCTGGAGATGAAATGTTTCCTTTTGTTGGAAAGGATGGGGTTCTTTTTTATGCATCTAATGGTCTTCCAGGTCAAGGAGGTCTTGACATCTACCGTGCTACAAAAATAGATGATGCCAAATACGGTCAGGCAGAAAATATGGGCGCACCATATAACTCAAAATATGATGATTTTGGTTATGTGGTCAATGAAACAGAGAGAGATGGCTACTTCTCCTCTAATAGAGCAGGTGGTAAAGGATCGGATGATATTTATTTCTGGAGAACTGGTGAAACTCAATTATGCATTAAAGTTATAGAACTAGTATCCAAAGATCCTATAATGAATTCAGGCGTAAGAATTCCATGTCTTGGCAGTAAAACATATTATACAGATGCAAATGGACTAGCTTGTATAACAGTTACAGCTTTGAAAAATTGCGATGTAAAGGCCAGCGCAGATGGGTTTAAATCTAACTCTGTCACAATAAAAAATCTTCAAGCAAATAAGATAGTTGAAGTTACTTTGGATAGAGATCTTGAACAGCGATGTAAGTTTGTCATTATCGTTCTAGACGAAGAATCTAACCAGCCGATTAAGGGAGCTTCTGTCAATATTCGTCAACCCTCTACCAATGAAGAAATTGATGGTAATACTAAATCGGATGGTTCTATCAGAGTAAAGGGCATCAGTATGAATGAATACTATGAGATTAATGCTTCTAAAACTCTACCAGATGGCACAAGATACATTGGTATCCCTGAGAGTGCTATTTGCAAGGGATTGAAAAATGACGACTCTATTGTGAAGACTATTTATCTTAAAAAGGCATCCGTTGGTATAGGTTTCGAGATACAAAATATTTTTTATGACCTTAATAAGTGGAATATTCGTCCGGATGCGGCTTTTGAGTTAGATAAAATCGTTTCTCTATTGCGTCAATACCCTTCGATGGAGATCGAAATGGGATCTCATACAGACTGTAGAGCTACTGCAAAATACAATGAGACCCTTTCTTCTAGGAGAGCCGAAGCTTGTGTAGAGTATTTGATAAGCAAAGGTATAGCCTCTTCTAGATTGACTTCTAGAGGTTATGGTGAATCTCAATTGAAAAATGGCTGTGCCTGCGAAGGGCGTGTTAAATCAAATTGTTCTGAAGCAGATCATCAGAGGAATAGAAGAACCGAGTTTACGATTACCAAGTTTTAAATTTAGTTTTTAAAATAGATTCACAAGGTCGAGATATATGTCTCGACCTTTTTTTTTGCCTGTATATGGTTATAATTCATTTATTTTTGACTCATGTACTTATCGAAATCCATCGAAGAGCTTGTCAATGAGTTTGCAAAACTGCCAGGAGTAGGCAAAAAGACTGCATTTCGATATACGCTTCATTTCTTAAACAGCACCAAGGAGGAGAACAAGCGTTTTTCGGAGGCCTTAATTCATCTTAAAGAGAATATAAAGTTGTGCAGTGTTTGTCATACTCCAAACGATGACCAAATTTGTTCTATTTGCTCTAATAAACTGAGAACAAAAAATTTAATTTGTGTGGTGGAATCATACAAGGATTTAGTAGCCATAGAAAATACGAATCAATTTTACGGACAATATCATGTATTAGGAGGAGTTATTAGCCCTATAGATGGCATTGGGCCAGATAAGCTCACTATTCATTCTCTCATAAAGCGCGTAAGCGAAATGGAAGACATGGAACTCATTATGGCTTTAAATCCTACCATAGAGGGAGATACGACCATTTACTACCTAACTAATTTATTGAAGCATTATCCAGTAAAGATCACAACTATATCCAGAGGGGTTTCTTTTGGAGGCGAACTGGAATATACAGATGATTTGACACTAGGTAGGAGTATACAAGCTCGACAGCCCTACGAATTATTAATTAATAAATAAGCAGTCCCATTCAACCAAATCTCAGTGTCATTATTGTCAGTTATAATGCAAAGTATTATTTGCATTTAACCCTGTCTTGCCTAGCCAAGATGTCCCGCCCGTTGGGGATTGAAGTCATTGTGGTAGATAACAATTCCAGCGAGCCTGTTGTCCATTATAGTCAAACAGCATTTTCCGATTTTAAATTTATTAACAGCGATAGCAACCTAGGCTTTTCCAAAGCGAATAATCTAGGTATAGAACATGCGCGATCTGAGAATATTTTAATTCTGAATCCAGATACGATTATCTCAGAGGAGATTATTCTACATGCTACTCAATTATTAAATGCAGATAAGCAAACAGGAGCTGTAGCAATTAGAATGATGGATGGGCGCGGAGATTATTTGCCCGAGAGTGCACGTGGGTTCCCAGATTTAAAGTCCAGTTTTTTGAAGTTGTTGGGACTTAAAAAATGGTCGAGCTACTATAAAACCCAGGATGCGAATGACCATATTGAAGTCATGTCAGGTGCATGTATGTTTTTCAAAAAAGATGTATATAAGGCAATTGGAGGACTCGATGAACGCTTTTTTATGTATGGCGAGGACATTGACATTTCATACCAGTTGCACAGAGCAGGATATGTTATAAAGTATATTAGTGATAAAGAAATCGTTCACTTCAAAGGGCGGAGTTCTGTGAAATCTAATTGGCGTTATCAGACCGCTTTTTATAATGCGATGAAACTCTATTGGCAGAAAAATTTTCAATGGGGCCAACAACCCATCTTAAATTTTGTTTTGAATCTGGCCTTAGGGCTCTTAAAAATTTTATCCGCGTTGAGACATGGATTCAAAATGGTCTTACTACCCGTAGCGGACTTTATGGGCATCATATTAGCATCTGCTGCCTTTACTTATGTTTGGTCAGTGTATATCAAACTGGATGTTGGGTTCCTCCCGCTTAGTTTTTATATGATTATATTGCCGCTGTACACACTCGCAGCTATTTTATCTATGCTCTTTGCCAAGTTTTATCTCACCGAAATAGATATTTCCAAGCTTGTGAAAGCCTCCATTATCAATTTGATACTTTTTTTAATCGTTTACTTTCTATTGCCTGCAGATTATAAGTACTCCAGAGCGGTCATCGTTTATTTGGCTATAATTTCTTTTTTTGTGCCACTGCTTATACGCTGGATGTACGCACGTTGGTTCAATGTTCCTCTGCTTTTCACAGATACGAAACATCTAGAGGCAAAGATTCTTCCCGATAACTCTAAGGAGGAAGCCATAAAAGAACTGATCAATCGATACTCAAATTACCAGTTGGTGATGTCAGCTAAGCAGCCGGATGCTTGCATTCTTGATTTAGCCCAGACTACCAATAGGGAGCTTCTTCATGCGATTAAACATACAAAACAATATGGTACTATTTGGATTTATTCAGACCATGGCCAATATCTCATGCGCTGCCACGGAAAAGATGCTTTAGGATATATCATAGCGGCAGACGAGAATTTTTCAATTTATGAATGGACCCATCAAGTTCGCAAAAGAATACTAGATATCCTTTTTTGTATTTTAGCTCCGCCAATATCCTTATTTTCGAAGCACTCTTTTTTTCAAATTATAAAATCTTGTCATCGAGTGCTGTTTCACGGTAGTTCTTGGGTGCATGTAAATGATAAGGCTATTTATCAACTATCCACGGAGGTTTCAGAGAATTATCTAAGAAATTATAGTCTGAAGGATGATATTTATTACTTTTTTAGGTATATGTTTATATCCTAATCTCCATTTTTAATTCAAATTGACTTTATTTGTCTTTTAAAAATTTCCAGTAGAGAGATAGAACAGAATTATGTCCGAATCAAATATAACCCTTCATGTTGACGACCTTTATGAAAAGTGGTTTCTAGAGTATGCATCCTATGTCAATCTCGATAGGGCTATTCCGCATATACAGGATGGTCTGAAGCCTGTGCAGAGAAGAATTCTGCATGCCATGAAGGAGCAGGATGATGGCAGATATACCAAAGTAGCCAATCTTATCGGGCAAACCATGCAGTATCATCCGCACGGAGATGCCAGTATAGGGGATGCCTTGGTCAAAATCGGACAAAAAGAATTGATGATAGACACGCAAGGAAACTGGGGAGATGTGCGCACGGGGGATGTGGCCGCTGCACCGAGATATATTGAAGCTCGATTAAGTCCATTTGCACTATACACAGCTTTTCATGATGAGAATACAGAGTGGCAGCTGAGTTATGATGGACGCAAGCGTGAACCAGTGAAGTTACCTATCAAATTTCCTTTATTATTGGCTCATGGTGCCGAAGGGATTGGTGTCGGATTGAGGTCTTATATTCTACCTCATAATTACAATGAACTTTGTCAGGCTTCTATTGCAGTGATAAAGGGAAAAAAGTTTGAACTATTCCCTGATTTTCAAACGGGAGGCTATATCGATGTGGGAAATTATCAGCAGGGCTTGCAGGGAGGTAAAGTCAAATGCAGAGCTAAAATTGAAAAAGACGGCAAGAATTTAAAGATCATTTCAGTTCCATTTTCTGAGACTACAGGCAGTCTGATAGATAGTATTCTAGCTGAGAATGAGAAAGGGAGGATAAAAATAAAAAAAGTCATCGACAATACATCCAGTGAAGTAGAAATTCTATTGGAACTTCAACCGGGTGTTTCTCCTGACCTCACCATAGACGCACTCTACGCATTTACTAAGTGTGAAATATCGCTGAGTCCACTTGGTTGCTGCATTATAGGGGATAAGCCTACCTTTCTCGGAGTAGATGAAATGTTGCGAATTTCTACCCAGAATACAGTGCAACTTCTGCTCCAAGAACTTCAAATAAAACAAAAAGAATTAGAGAATAAATGGCACTACCTCTCGTTGGAAAAAATATTTTTCGAAGAGAAAATATATAAAGAATTAGAGAAAAAACACGGCGACTGGGATGCTGTGCTCAAAGCGATAGAAAAGGCATTCAAGCCTTTTCTAAAAGGCTTGAAACGCGAGGTCACCCAAACTGATTATGAAAAACTAACGGAGAAGCCTGTTCGACGAATTTACAAATTAGATATTGATGATTTACAGGATAAAATCAAAAAGCTAGAAGGAGAGATTAAAGAAGTCAAGCAAAGCATTGCAACGATCGACGACTATGCGGTGGACTACTTCAAAACCTTGATGACTAAATTTGGTAAAGGCAAGGAACGCAAATCAGAGATTAGAAAGTTTGAGCAGATAGAGGTGAAGAATGTGGCCGTCAATAATCAAAAGCTCTATGCTAATTTTAAAGAGGGCTTCATTGGTCACGGTTTGAAGAAGGAAGAATTTATCTGCGACTGCACGGATATGGATGACATCATTGTGATACGCAAAGATGGTAGAATGTTGGTCACCAAAATCTCTGATAAGAAATTTGTAGGCAAGGATATTCTGCATATAGGTATATGGAAAAAAGACGATGAGCGCACGATATACAATCTCATTTATGCAGAAGCTAGGTCGAATAAGAATTTCGTCAAGCGATTTAATGTGACAGGTGTTACCCGCGATAAAGAGTATGAAATAGCCAAAGGAGACAAGTGTAAAGTTATCTACCTGACCGTAAATCCAAATGGGGAAGCGGAGGTAGTCACCATCAAATTGAAAGATGACAGCAAGGCGCGTATCAAGGTTTTTGATTTCGATTTTTCCAGCGTGATGGTCAAAGGGAGAAGCAGCCTGGGCAATACACTCTCGACTTATCCTATTCACAAAATAGAATTGAAGAAGGCAGGAACATCTACGCTAGGTGGTGTGAAAATATGGCTTGACAGAGATGTTGGGCGTATCAATAAAAATAGATATGGACAGTATCTCGGCGAATTTTTTGCTGAAGACTTGATATTGACTTTACAAAAAAATGGCACCTATGCGCTGCAGAGCTATGAAAATATCGTTCGGGTCGATATGGATTTATTACAATCGATAGAAAAATTTGATATTGAAAAACCTATCTCAGCAGTTTACTACGATGGCAATAGCAAAAACTACTACGTCAAACGATTTCTTATAGAGACCAAGGAAGATGGAAAAATTCACAGTTTTATCACCGATCATAAAGATAGTAAGTTGATTTTCGCATCTACCTCAGAAAACCCTCTGATTCAAGTGGAGATATTCAAAGGAAAGGCCAAAGTAAAAGAAATACTGGATATAGACTTGGTAGAATTTATCGATGTCAAAGGATGGAAATCATTGGGAAATCGGCTAACCCAATACGACTTCAAAGGAAAACTCAAGGACTTAAGTACATACGATGTGCCCGTGGAAGAAGAAAAAATGGAGGAAGAAAAAGAGAAAAAAGCCAACTTTGATGAACTACCTAAGCCGAATTTTAAAGACGGCGTGCAGGGAACCTTGTTTTAGTAGGTAGTGGTCAGTTTTCAGTAATCAGTCGCTGTAGTCACTTACAGTTGTTAGAAGTTCGTCGTCTGACAGGTTTGCTATTTCCCCTTTGTTGTTCATATTGACCAATAAGGGAAATAACCAAGATTTTATACCATAGCATTTGTGAACTAGTTTGCATTTACAAATGGCATAACTTCGTGTAACCTGTCTGACGACAAGGCAGGCTTGGCACTCCATTCACGAGTAAACTCAATTTCCTGCTTGTGCAGACAAGAAAATGACTTATTGAACCACTATTCTCTCCATCTGTTTCTCATCACCATTAAATACCAGAAGCATATAGATACCCGGTGAGAGGTGGCTGAGGTTTAGGATTTCGCTGTGACTATTGGTATTCTCAGTATGCACGGGCTTACCAGTATAGTCCAATACTAGTATCTGACTAGTTGCGGTTGATTTATTTTTCAATATCAGCTGATACTGCGTTCTATTCATTTCAGATAAGGGATATACGGCCATTTCAAACACCTTATCCGCTAGGTCCCCGCGCTTGGCTAGGATAATTTTTGAATACTCAAAACTACCCTCAATATCCATTTGTTTCAGTCGATAATACTTTATCGGCGCTAAATCAAAATCTTTAAATGAATAACTCAATAAACTCGCGCTATTGCCAGCTGCTGCTATATTCTCACCTAGTTGTTTAAATTCTTTTCCATCATAGCTTGCCTCTACTTCGAAATGACTCGTATTCTGCTCACTGGCGGTATGCCAGATAAGCTCAGTAAAATCAGTTTGCACACTCGCATCAAAACCAGCCCAGGTGACAGGGAGGCCAACGCCGCCACCACTGCTTGGCCCAAAACCAAAACCACCACCACCGCCTGAAAATGACTGAATACCAGAAAACTCAACATAGCGTACACCATTTAATGTGCCATAGGTAGGGCTGAGTTTTATATGGGCTACGGTCATTCTATTTCCTGTAAACATAGATGGAGCATACGGTGCACCAGTATTGTTTTTTACCCATTGCATAGACGTTGTGGTGTCCGCAAGGGTGTTGACATTCGAGGCTTTAAGTGCTAAAAAACCAGCACGCATCGCATTATGTGCAGCCGTGCTATCTGCTGGATCGTAGAAGAAACGAACAGACACACCACCATTAGTCGTAGGCGTGCAGCCACCACAGTTCACATTCCAATAGCGCTTCATCAAATAACTCGCATGCTCTTGATTCGCTCCATTACTTGATTTCGAAGAATCAACGGCAGCAGAGGAGACGGTGATATCTAGAGTTGGTGTTAAAGTGTTTCCGTTTTTGTTGATGGCGAAATAATAATTTGTCCCATCTCCGTAATAATTCCATACGCCATAGCCTTGACATTGTACCGTATAGGGATATGTTCCAGGAGTATTTTGAGTTGCTACATTAGCTTTACAATTATCACAGTAAATTTCAACATCATCAAAAGCTAGATTTCCATTAACTTTTGTATATGTAAACCTAAACTGCGTAATTCCTTCAGGCAATGCTGGACTAGTTGTTGAAGTATAGGATTTAGTTGCGGCAGAGTTAGAAATGCTTGTAATATTCTCTATCGTAACCCAGCTAGTCCCATTAAATCCCTCTATAAGAAATGCAGAAGCGCCACTAACCGAAGCTCCTCTCATCCAGAAGCTTAATGAACGAGCACCATTACTTGTAGATGGTGTAATTAAATTGTCTCCATTGTCATCAAATCTAGCGGAGTTGGCAGAATTTCCAAAAAATCCAGTGGATGCTGAATTGTAATTATTGCAACCACTGCCACTCCATCCGGCTGGTGCACCAGATGTAAAACTATTGAAGTTTTGTGCTATACACGGACCATCCGTAACTGTTAAAGTAGCAGCATTTGAATTAACCACATTAGTGCAAGGACTTGCTGATGTAACGACGCATCTATAGGTATAACCACTCAAACCGAGAGTAGCACCAGTAATTGTCAGAGAATTGGTTGTCGCACCACTATAAACACCTCCATTGCTTAAATTTGTAAAACCTGCACCAGTATTCACTTGCCATTGATAGCTAGGACTATTCGTCGCCGAAACTGAAAAGCTTGTATTAGCCGCTGCAAATATTGAGCTGTTTGTTGGATGAGAGGATATGGCAGTATTATTAGCAATTGATGAGACGGTAGATGAAATCGTTCCAGTAGACCAGCAAGAAGTACCATCATAAGCTCTAGCATGCCAAGTTCCAGTTGAGGTTACATTCAGAGGCGAGCTAGCTGGATTGGCTGTCGCTGTTCCTGTAGCAGAGGTTTGCCAATAAATATTTGTTGGTGTACCAGAATAAGCTAAAGCTACACTTCCGCAGTTAGTTGTTTGAGTAATAGAGCCTGCTGGGTTGGAGGGTGGGGTGCAGGTTGATGTTACTGACCCAAATAAGGTAAAATCATCTACCCTGCATGTACCAGTACTAGTTGCACCTGAGAAAGTGAGAATTATAGTAATTGTGCCGGTTAATCCACTTATAGTTGAAGAAACCGCTGTAGTTCCGAGTGCAGATCCAGTAGTAGGTATAGTTCCAGATCCAACTGAAGTCCCATTTATTGTCATTGCCCAATTTTGTGCACCAGTACTACTTCTTACTCTCCAGAAATCGAAATCTGTTATGGCAACTTGGAATCCTGATGCTACGTTAAATGTTAAAGTAAATGTTGGTGTTCCAGAAGAGTTTGACAATGAAAGAGATTGACTAGGACTGCCCCCATTTCCAACTAATCCACCAAAACCAGATGCACTAGTGGTCCATGAAGAAGATGATAAATTTGAATTAAAGGTAGTTGGAGCAGCAGTATAAGGTTTTGTGGTGATTGAAGTAGTGCCAAAATCATGCTGATATATCTGCCCCCACAATCCAATCGGTAACAACACTAAAAGTAATAATTTTCTCATAATAAACGTATTTTCAATTTAATAGTGCAAAGATAATTTGATTTATATTTTTTGAATATGAAACGAATGTTAACTTTGTCTTCAATTCAATTTAGCATAGCTATCAATATTTATTCCAAAAGGACTAAGGGAATAAGTTTATTTTTGCTTTTCAGTAAATTTAATAATTTTTATAGACCATGAATTTTGATTTAATTGTGATAGGATCGGGGCCAGGCGGCTATGTGACTGCTATTCGCGCCTCTCAGTTGGGTATGAAGGTAGCCATTGTCGAGAAAGAAAGTCTTGGGGGCGTCTGCCTCAACTGGGGTTGTATTCCGACCAAAGCATTACTAAAAAGTGCACAGGTTTTTGAATATATTAACCATGCAGAGGACTATGGAATCACGGTAGGCAAGTCCAGTGCTGATTTCACCAAAGTGGTAGGTCGCAGTCGCGGTGTAGCAGATGGTATGAGCAAAGGGGTTCAATTTCTCATGAAGAAAAATAAGATTGAAGTCATCAGCGGCACTGCCAAACTGAAAAGAGGCAAGGTAGTAGAAGTGACTGCTGCAGATGGAGCTAAGAAAGATTACTTAGCTAAACACATAGTGATAGCCACGGGATCTCGCAGTCGTGTGTTGCCTAATCTGAATCAAGATGGCAAAAATATCATCGGCTACAGAGAGGCTATGACTTTATCAAAAATGCCTAAGTCGATGATTATTGTCGGCACAGGAGCTATTGGAGTCGAGTTTGGCTATTTCTACCATACCATGGGTTGCGAAGTGACCTTGGTGGAGTTTTTGCCGAATATCATGCCTCGTGAAGATGTGGATGTGAGCAAGGAACTAGAAAAAATTTACAAGAAAAAAGGCATGAGCATTATGACCAACGCCTCGGTAGAAAAAGTGACCGTAGGCAAAGAAGGTTGTGAAGTAGAAATCAAAACAGCTACAGGTGTCGAGAAGAAAAATGCAGAAATTGTGCTGTCTGCGGTAGGGATTCAAGCAAATATTGAAAACATAGGTCTAGAAGATTTAGGAATCAAAACAGAGAAAGGAAAAATCGTTGTCGATAATTTCTATCAAACAAATGTAGCGGGAATATATGCAATAGGCGATGTCATTGATACGCCCGCTTTGGCGCACGTGGCGAGTGCAGAGGGGATTACTTGTGTAGAGAAAATAGCCGGTATGCATGTAGAAGCTATTGATTATAGCAATATACCGGGCTGTACCTATTGTGTGCCAGAAGTGGCCTCGGTGGGTATGACAGAAAAAGAAGCCAAGGAAAAAGGATTTGAATTGAAGGTGGGCAAATTTCCATTTTCTGCCAGCGGTAAAGCCAGTGCAGCTGGCGCTAAAGAGGGTTTTGTGAAAGTGATTTATGATGCGAAATACGGCGAACTCCTCGGTGCGCATATGATAGGCATGAATGTAACCGAAATGATAGCCGAAATGGTAGTCGCTAAAAAGCTAGAAACCACCGGGCATGAAATACTGAAAGCCATTCACCCGCATCCTACTATGAGCGAGGCAGTGATGGAAGCTACTGCTATGGCTTATGGGGAGGTGATACATCTTTAGAAGTAAGTCGCAGAGGTTAGTCCTTGAAGCTATCGGGAATTGGAGCGGTCAGTTAAAGTCAATAGCCGCTAGTTTCTAGTAGCTAGCAACTAGTAACTAGTAACTCAAAAAGAATAAATGGAACTAAAAATATACAAAGATGTCTTGATGCGAACCATTCATTTTATGCGTTTGCACTATCTGCATCTTCTACCTTTTTCCTTTGTCTTATTTGTCTTATTGCTCTTGGTAGGATTTGTGTCGGTATCATCCAATAAGTTATCCATACTGATTTTAGCCATGGTCAGTCCACTATTATTTTCCTTTGCTTTTTATGTGCATAGATTCGAGCATCATGGAGAGAATACCTGGAAAAATTTTATCAATATCTATGCTGATATAGTCAGATACTATAAGGTTCAGGGACTCAAGTACTTCTTATTTTTAATTGCTTTGCTTCCTATGATTGTGGTTTTACAGATTGAGTTAGCAGCTTTCGGTTTCGACCTGGAACTCTTTTATCACGCGGAGAAATCAGGAAGTTATCTGCCTTCGCCTTACCTCTATCTCACAACCTTTTTTAGCGTGACACTCACCATGCTATGTTATCCATTCGTTATTTTCCCAGAGTATTTCTATATTTTTGAAAAGCTTGATATCAAGTCAGCTTATAAGAAATCGTTTGATCTGGCGAAGCACAATTATTTTTCACTCTTGTTTCTTATGGTTATTCAAATCATTATATTTTCATTGGGTAGCTTCTTATCTTGTGGTTTTCTATTTGTTTTGGCCTTGCCATTTTTTAGCATATTGACCTATTACATCTATTCTAGTTGGTCAGCTCGTTTATCTTGATATTTTAAAAGCCAAAATAAACAAAAATAATCCCCTATTTTATTTGAAAATCAGTACTTTTGCACCTTTTTTAAGGAAGGAGCTAATTAGCTGATTTTAAAATGATATACAAAGAATACAAAGGTTTAAATCTGCCAGAGATAGAAAAGGATGTTCTCCAGTTTTGGGAGCAGAATGTTATCTTTCAGCAATCTATAGATTCGAGACCAGACGATAAATCCTTTGTCTTTTATGAAGGTCCTCCGTCTGCCAATGGTCTCCCGGGTATTCATCATGTGGTAGGTCGCACGATCAAAGATATTTTTTGTCGATATAAAACGCTTCAAGGATTTCGGGTAGAGCGCAAAGGAGGCTGGGATACCCATGGACTGCCTGTGGAGCTTAAAGTAGAACAGGAGCTAGGCATTACCAAGGAGGATATCGGCACCAAGATTTCCATAGAAGAGTATAATGTCAAATGCCGTGAAACGGTCATGCAGTTCAAGTCTCAATGGGATGATCTCACGAAAATTATGGGTTTTTGGCTCGATTTGGAACATCCATATATGACGTTTGAAAATGGCTATATCGAATCTGTCTGGTATATCATTTCAGAGATATACAAAAAAAATCTGATGTACAAAGGTTATACCATTCAGCCTTACTCCCCAGCAGCGGGCACTGGATTGAGTACTCATGAACTCAATCAACCTGGTTCTTACAGAGATGTTACGGATACTACCATTGTCGCTTGTTTTGAAGTGGAGTCTTGTTGTATAGATAAATTGAATGTGGCATTTAATACTAAGTTAGAAAATGCTCACTTCCTAGCTTGGACAACGACTCCCTGGACCTTGCCTTCCAATACGGCTTTGACAGTAGGAGCTAAAATTGAATATGCTTTAGTGGCATCATTCAATCCATATACCAAGGCGCGTCAGAATTTTATTCTCGCCAAAGAACTTATTTCGAAATGGTTCAAACCTGAGCAAGAAGTTCAGTCTATTGAAGAACTGGCTGTCGATGAAAAGACGTTTAATTATTTCGTAGTAGGTACAGCCTTAGGTTCGGCCTTGAAGGGGATCATGTATCATCAGCTACTGCCATTCGAAGCGAATAGCGCAGATAAGATAGAAGGAAAATCATTTCAAGTGATCACAGGCGATTTCGTCACCACGACGGATGGCACAGGGATAGTCCATACGGCGCCTTCTTTCGGGGTAGATGATAGAAAGGTAGCCAAAGAGAATGGTATTGGTAGCTTGACAATGGTGGATCTAGAAGGGAAATTTATCCAAGGGATGGGCTTTCTTTCGGGTAGATACGTCAAAGATTATAGAGATGAAAAGGACTACAAAAGTCCTGATGTAGATATAGCAATCGAGTTAAAAACAAAAGGGCTTGCATTTAATGTGCAGAAATATGTGCACAGCTATCCTCATTGCTGGCGTACAGATAAGCCTGTGATTTATTATCCTATGGATAGCTGGTTTATCAGAACCACATCGGTTAAAGATCAATTGATAGCCAACAACAAAAAAATCAATTGGAAGCCAGAGAGCACGGGTACGGGGCGTTTTGGGCAATGGTTGGAAAATATTCAAGACTGGAATTTGACGCGCTCTCGATTTTGGGGTATTCCATTACCGATTTGGAAATCAAAAAATAACGAAGAATTATGCTGCATCGGAGGTCAACAGGATTTATTGACGCACATAGGTAATGCCAATGCAAGTGGACTTTTATCCGCTGAAGAGGTCGTAGAAAATGAAAAATTTAAAGCAGACTTCAGCGCTGGAAAAGGAGATTTACATAAGCCTTTCATCGATAGAGTCACGTTAGTACAAAATGGACAAGTTCTCAAAAGAGAAGAAGATGTCATCGACGTATGGTTCGATAGCGGTTCTATGCCTTATGCGCAGTGGAATTATCCTTTTTCTAATCAAGATAAATTCAAGCAAGCCTATCCTGCCGATTTCATAGCAGAAGGCGTGGATCAAACCAGAGGTTGGTTTTATACTTTACATACCATATCTACTATTTTATATGACCAGCCGGCCTATAAAAATGTCGTGTCAAACGGACTCGTCTTAGATAAAAACGGCGAGAAAATGTCTAAGCGCAAAGGCAATGTCATCAACCCGTTTGATGCTATACCTAAGTATGGTGCCGATGCTATTCGCTGGTATATCATTTCAAATTCTGCCCCTTGGGAAAATTTGAAATTTGACATCAATGGGGTAGATGAAGTGAAGCGTAAACTTTTTGGAACGCTATACAATACATATTCATTTTTCACACTATACGCCAATATCGATCAATTCGTTTTAGATGAAATGAATGTCACACCAATTAGGGAGCGAACAGAGTTGGACCGCTGGATTATTTCCAAATTGAATACCTTGAAAAAAGAAGTTCAGGAGGCATTGGAAAATTATGAACCGACAGATGCAGCGAGAGCTATCGATACATTTGTAGATAGAAATTTGTCGAATTGGTACGTGAGACTTTGTCGCAGGAGATTTTGGAAAAATGATGTGAGTGCAGATAAGCGCGCTGCCTATGAGACCTTATACGAATGCTTGATGACCGTGGCTCAGTTGATGAGTCCTATTGCACCTTTCTTTGGGGAATGGTTATATCAAACACTCTCTAATCCACTGAGAGAAAATGCAGTGAAGAATAATACACCATTGAGACATATTTCAGTGCATTTGACTACTTGGGCTCCTATCGAAGAGGAGTATATCGATCTCAATCTTGAAAGACGTGTGGAGCTGGCACAGGATGTATCTTCTATGATTTTATCATTGAGAAAAAAAGAACAAATCAAGGTTCGCCAACCATTGCAGAAAGCAATGATTCCAGTATTGAATGAGCAAGAAAAGATGCTCTATCAATCCATCGAAGATATAGTCAAAGCAGAGGTGAACGTCAAGGAATTTGAATACGTAGATGAAAACTCGGGATTATTTGTCAAGAGTGCCAAGGCTAATTTCAAGTTACTTGGGAAGAAACTCGGGAAAGATATGGCAGCAATAGCAAAGAAAATTGCGGAATTTGATCAGAATCAAATCAATCAAGTAGAGAGAGAGGGCAAAATTAATATCGAAGAAGGCGGAGTGAATTATGAGCTGGTCAAAGCAGAAATTGAAATTTCTACTTCTGATATGCCAGGCTTTTTGGTGGTGTCAGAAAATGGAATCACACTGGCATTGGATATCAGTATGACGGAGGATTTGCTCGACGAAGGGGTAGCTCGCGAACTCATCAACAAAGTGCAGAACTATCGCAAGGACCAAAACTTCAATGTCACCGATAGAATCAAGATAAATTACGCCCCTGAATCCAATATGGATAGGGTCATTAAAAAATTTGGTTCATTTATTTCTACCGAGGTCTTAGCAAACGAGATTGAACCATCCGCTTCTATGCAGAAACCACTAGATGTAGAATTGAATGAAATCAACACTAAAATTGAAATTTCTAAATTGTAATAATCATGGCAAAAAAGGTAAAAAAATCAACTAAGCCAGTAGCTAAAAAAGCTGCAACAAAAAAGGTAAATGCAAAACCAACTGCAAAGAAGGCTGCTCCAAAACCGGCACCTAAAAAAGCAACTGCCAAACCAGTAGCTAAAAAATCGGCATCTAAACCTGCTACGAAAAAACCATTAGCTAAAGCAGCCCCAAAAAAGGCAGCAACAAAACCTCTAACGAAGAAAGCAACACCCAAACCGGTGGCTAAAAAACTAGCTAAGAAAAATGTTACTAAACCAGTGGCTAAAAAAGTAGTAGCCAAGAAATCAGTTGCTAAACCAGTGGCTAAAAAAGCAGTAGCCAAGAAATCAGTTACTAAACCAGTGGCTAAAAAAGTAGTAGCAAAAACTGCAGCTAAGAAAAGTGTAGCTAAACCAGTTGCGAAGAAGGCGACTCCTAAAAAGGCAGCGGCAAATAATACAAAAGTGTTGCGTGTTGCGCCAAGCGCAAGAGGTGTAGTTATTGATAAGAAGCTTTCTAGTAAAGAAAGAAAGAAAACGGCAGTGAAGCCAGTGGCTAAAAAAGTAGTAGCAAAGCCTGTAGCAAAAAAGGTTTCTCCTAAACCATCTGTTAAGAAAGAAGCAAAGCCAAATAGTTTAACCCCAGCGTCAATAATCAAAGAAGATAAATCAGCTAAACTCGCCTTGCGAAGAAAAAAGATTCAAGAGATCAAGAATAATTATGAGAGCCCATCAAAGAACGAGGAAGATAACTTCGACAATTATCGTTTACCAATCATAGGAAGAACGAGATTTAATGATGCTGATTTGAATGAATTCAGAGCGATTATTAATAAAAAATTAGCGGAAGCACGCGAGGAGCTTAATTTCTACCAAGATCAAATGAAAGAGAGCGAAATGAATGACGATGATATAAAGTTTTCCGGGATGGAAGATGGAGGTCATACTAATGACAAGGAGCATTTAAGTGCCATGGCTAATCGCCAGGTGAAATTCATTCAAAATCTAGAAGGAGCCTTAGTAAGAATTGAGAATAAAACCTATGGTATTTGTCGAATGACAGGGAACCTTATTGATAAGAAAAGATTGCTGGCTGTGCCTCATGCTACCTTAAGTATGGAAGCTAAAACAGGAGCAAAAAAGAAATAAAATTTATTTAGATAACAGTCTCTAGTTGCTAGCTAATCACTAGCAGCTAGAAACTTGTCGCTAACAACTTGTAAAAGTATGAATCAAAGGAAAAATTGTGCTTGGATGTATTGGCTTTTTGCCATTATTCTAATAGCCATAGATCAAGCTTCCAAAATATATGTGAAGACGAATTTCTACATGGGAGAAGAAGTCATGGTTATTCCTACTTGGTTCAGACTCGTATTTACTGAAAACCCAGGTGTCGCTTTTGGCATGGAATGGGGAGGAACGATGGGTAAATATTTCCTCTCCGTTTTTCGTATAATTTTCTCTTTGGTTATAGCCTTCTTCTTGTATAAAAGTATTCAGAAAAAAGAACATAAAGGTCTTTTGATAGCAGGTGTCTTAATTCTAGCTGGAGCTGTTGGAAATGTCATCGATGGCATATTTTATGGAGCTATTTTTTCTGCCAGTAGTTATCATTTGTCTAATGTCGCTGAGTTTGTTTCCTTTAGTCAGGGTTATGCACCATTGCTGCAAGGCAAGGTAGTGGATATGTTTTACTTCCCTTTATTTGACGGCGTATTCCCAAGTTGGATGCCGATTTATGGCGGACAACCTTTTTCTTTTTTCAATGCCATATTCAATGTAGCGGATGCATGTATATCGGTGGGACTAGTTTTACTTCTCATTTTTATGAGAAAGTATGAAGAAAAAGCCCACTAGCGAATTAAACTTAGAATACGCATTAGAAAAGCAGGTTCGTATAAGAGTTTTATGGTGAATATTTTAGAATAATTGACCAAAACTTTATCACGTCTCGTTAGTTGACGAGACCACCTATCGCATTATCCTTTTATTCATTGTTTAATTTTTTGGGTTAATAGACATTTGTGGAGGTGAAAATCGCTTTAAGCGAGATTGGACTTACTTTTACAGAAATTTTTTCTAAATAGAAGAATTTAAAAGCTCTACAATATCTAGAACCTTGACTTCATTTTGCTTTTCAAATGACTTGACGCCATCTTCGAGCATAGTGGTACAAAAAGGACAATTAGCAACTATAATACTCGCCCCTGTGTCGAGGGCTTCTTTAGTTCTATTCGTATTGATGCGTTCAGTACCAGTTTCTTCTTCTTTAAACATCTGTGCCCCGCCAGCGCCGCAGCACATTCCAGTCTTTTTACTGCGTCCCATTTCGGCCAAATCAATATCAAGTGCAGCTAGAACAGCTCTAGGAGCTTCATACACATCATTGGCACGACCTAAATAGCAGGAATCGTGATAGGTCACTCGTTTGCCTTTGAATTCAGAGGTATCCGATAGTTTGATTTTCCCTTGATCGATGAGTTCCTGCAGCAATTGAGTATGATGAATGACTTCATAATTTCCACCCAACTCTGGATATTCATTTTTCAAGGAATTGAAGCAGTGAGGACATGCGGTCACTATTTTTTTGACTTCGTAGCCATTCAAAATTTGGATATTTTGATAAGCCATCATTTGAAAAAGAAACTCATTCCCTGCGCGTCGAGCAGGATCGCCTGTGCAGCTCTCTTCCTGACCTAGTATCGCGAATTTGATACCGCATTTGGTTAGTATCTCAGCGAAGGCTTTTGAAATTCGCTTGGCTCTATCATCAAAACTACCAGCGCATCCCACCCAGAAAAGAATATCAGGACTTTCACCTGCGGCGAGATAGTCTGCCATTGTTTTTATTTCTGTCATAATTTACTTATAATATCAATAAATTCATTCATGTTTAAAGTTTGCACTTGAGGAAATTTAATATCCTTAAGTATATTGTAATGATTGTCTTGTGTCACAATAAAATCAGAATTTGAACATATGGCTAAATCTACAAATTTATTATCGTCAGGGTCTATGGATATGAGTTCAAATTTGAAATACGGCTCTTGCAAGAAAACATTGTCTAAATTTTATATTTCATCAATCACCACTTCAGCAAACTCATTAGAATAAAATTTACACAGCAATTCATAATATTCTGTTAAGACTTTATTAGATATAATTAATTGATATTTACCTATTCTTAATACATCGTAACCAGTTCGATATTGAGACTTTAAATGAACCGAGACTAAGAGTATGTTCGTGTCTAAAATAATCTTCAACTAGTTTCTTATTATATGATTGTTTAAAATATTATCCATTTCTTCTTGAGATAATTTTTTTTCCTTCCATAATTTATCGGACAGCTCATCTACTTTTTCAGCAAAAAATTTACTTAGAAGTTCTTTGACTTCTTTCAGTTGATTTTCTGATTTCGTATATTTGAACATATTCAATAAATGAATTTGTGTTTCGTTAAATTTTGTAGTTTCTATCATTGTAAAGTCAATTATAAGTTCAAATATAAAATGTTTAATTCAATAAATATATTAAAAGCTTAAATAGATTTCGCTCTACCATCAAAAGAGCCTACCCAAAACAAGATATCAGGACTATCTCCATCAGCTAGATAGTCTGCCATTGTTTTTATTTGTGTCATAATTCTTCGATATTTAGTTGTTTCATGCTCATTTCAAATGCAGTATAAAATTTGTATAAGTCTTTTCTAATTTCTAAAATTTCTTTTTTCCCCATGAGTGCTTCTGAAAAAAGATTCTTTAAGTATTTCTCCCTATCATTAACAATCGGGCCATAATTTAAACCTAAAATGTCAATGTCATGTTTTATCTTGATTTGAAAATCTATATCTCTTTCTGAATTTGGAATAAAAATATGCTTGACATAATTGTACTCCAAAAAATAAAATGGGTCAAAATCAGACTTGTCAGGTTTTAGAATGCCATGTGGCTGATTATCTCTTTTTATTTTTGAATTTATATCGTAGTCAATTAGAAAGAAATTTTGCCAGTCCCATCCTGTTTCTCTTTTTAAGTTGGGAAAATAGTGATCTAAAGCACCCTTTACCTCAAATCTATTAAACATTCCATCAACCCATTTTTCTGGTGCAACAGTCTTTTTATCATTTAATAGTACTTCTGTATAAGCACAAAGTCCCCCTTGTATCCATACCAAATTGGCTACTATGTCATAATAAAATTTGTGTTTACTAGATGTGTATTCAGGGTGGGTTTCGCCTAAATTATCTAGCCAAGTTTTATACGATGTGGCTAAGATTTCAGACTTGTCAATTTTTTTCATCTTCTAACACATTGAAATCCCATGCTACCTGCTCGGCAAGTCTTTTATACTTATCAAATAAATCCTTAAATTCTTTCGTATTCGTTTTTCCTTCCTTCTTTAGTTTGAAAAGATGGTTCTTATACATTAGTACATCACCTATTTTGTCTATACCTATTTGTGGACGTGTTTCCTTCAAATCAAACACATTTTTCAGCATAGTATCATAATCTAAATACTGAGGATAAATATGGTAATTGTCCACATGCCTTTCCCCTTTGTAATACAAATCTTGGTAAACATATCCATTCTCGTCGAGCTTTAACTCTATTATCTCCCATGGCTCAAAGCTAGAAGCTATAATCGGCGAGTGGGTAGCGTAGAAAAACTGGCTATCTTGGGTCAAACTGGAATAGAAATCTATTATCATTCGCTGCATATCAGGATACAAGGAACGCTCTGGCTCATCAAAAAGAATAATCGTATTCCTTGGCTTTAGCAGGTAGAGGGGCAATGCAGAGTATAAAATTTGTTTTGTTCCTGTACTAAGCAGTCCATGAGGAATCTCATTGCCATCAAAGTCCTCAATTTTAATAAATCCAATCTCTTCTTTACTTTGAATGTCGGATTCTCGTTTAACTCTAAGGTTCAAGGGTTTTAGCAAAAAGTCAATACATTTTTCTGCTATCACTTCAATAGGACTTGCATTTTTTTTCTTCCAATTTTCAAATTTTCTGACAACTTTCTGAATTTCCTTTATATCTGCATTGAATGACTCTGCTACTCTAGAAATTTCTTGTCTAAAAATCAAACTCTTTTCTTGATATATTTTAATTTCATCAAGGATAATATTCCAGATATCACCTAGTGATTCATGTGCTAAGTCAATTACTTTTTTATCTGTAATTTTATAGTTTTCTTTTTGGGCAATGTTTTCATATTTAAGATCAGCAGGAAAGTTTATTATATGGGTAGGTATTTCCAATATTACGCTTGCCTTATAGGTTTTGGCTCTATCGAAAGTGCTTTTTCTTCCTCTTATCGAATAATCCTGCCAATAGTATCTTGCTTCCTGAGTAGACTCATCGTAACCGAGGGTTACTCTATACTTAAGGTCGTTCAAAATATTGCTAACGTAAATACTATTTTTTGTTTTATTTAAGTTATAAAATTTTTCAAAATCTCTTAACCTATATGTATGCCCACCTAAAATTTTCAACAACGTCGTCTTCCCCGTCCCACTCTGCCCTATAAAGCACACCTTATCCAAAGGTTGCCCTTCTTTCGCATGGCCTTTTGGATAAGTCAAGTCAATATCCAAGCTTTTGAATTGATTGAAATCCTTTATTTCTATTCGAGTGACTTTCATTACTTTTTTCTTTTACCTTTCTCCTTTCAGCTACTTCGCCCAATTTCCTCTTTCACTCTGCGCAAATTTCCATGGCGCACCATTATTTTCTATATTGCCAAACATTCCATTCCACTCTTGAGGAGAATTTGACTCTTCCATGATGAGGTTTCTGCGGAGTTGTACGATAATATCGAGCGGAGAAATATTGATAGGACATTCTTCGACACAGGCATTGCAGGTAGTGCATCCCCTCAATTCTTCTACCGAAATATAATTGTGAAGAAGGGATTTACCGTCCTCTTTCCATTCATTGTTATTGGCTTCCATTAGTTTACCTACTTCTTCTAGTCTATCACGGGTATCCATCATGATTTTGCGAGGAGAAAGTTTTTTCCCTGTTTGATTGGCAGGACAGGCAGAGGTACATCGACCACACTCCGTACACGCGTATGCATCCAATAAATTTTTCTGCGATAAATCGAAGATATCTTTCGCTCCAAATTTTGGCATCGCATTGGGATCCGAAGCCTCTACCGGTTCACCCATCATGGATTTGATTTCATGCAAAATCTCTGGCATATACGCTATGTGGCCTTTCGCATTTGGGTTAGACAAATAGGCATTTGGGAAGGCGAGGAGAATATGTAAATGCTTCGAATGTGGAAGATAGAGTATAAACCCTAAAATACCGATGAGGTGCATCCACCAGCCAAATTTGGATAGAAAAACAACTGTTTCTGGGTGTAAACCATTAAAAATAAAAGCAATTTTACTACTTATAAAGAAACTGTATCCTTCTTGGCTTGTTATATTCATATAAAAAGACTCTGCTCCATTCATCAAAAATATTCCAAAGACAAGAAAAATTTCTCCAATCAATATAATATTGGCATCCTTCATCGGCCAGCCTTTCAGTTCAGCCATATTCAATCGAGGCAATTTCAATAAATTTCTTCTACTGAGAAATACAACCGTAGCAATGAGAGCCAATAGGGATAGGATTTCTATGGTATTGATCAAAGAAGTATATAGCCATGAACAACAGGATAGCATGGCATGTCCTAGGATTCTATGGGATCCAGTAAAGCCATCAATCAAAATTTCAATCAACTCTAGCTGCGTAAAAACAAAGGCTATATAAATAAATAAGTGGAAGATAGCGGCTATTGGTCTTGAGAACATTTTTTTCTGACCTAGTGCTATAAGCGCCATATTCTTTAATTTCGCCAAAGTGCCATTTGGATTTGAGTAGGTCTTACCTAACTGAATGTTAGAATATATTCGCTTATATTTCTTGATGGAGAAAAAGATTACTACTGCTAGAAGCAAACAAAAAACCAGAATGGAAATCATATTATCCTATTTCAACGGCTTCTTTTGAAAGCACCAATTCATTTCTGTCCATAAATTCTTTGTCCACGCCAAATTTGCCATCCTTGCTTCTCACTATGCGGGAGAATAAATCATATTTAGGATTAAAGATGAAATTGAAAAAAAGTTTGACCCAAGAAGTATGATGGACTAAATGGACATAGTATTCTGGTGCAATTTTTCGCAACTCTGGCAATTTATTCCAGGGAATACTAGGAAAATCATGATGCTCGTTGTGCAAACCTACATTGAGGCTCATCATATTCAATCTACCCTCATAATTAAATGATTCTTGTGGATTGCCTTCTGGGGTATAGTGCTCCTGTATCCAGCGAGCGCCTAGAGGGTGAAGACCAATGGAGAATGCAAAGCTGAGAAACATATAAAGCACTCCATTCCATCCAAAAACATACCCTATCATGAGAGCATATGAAAAAGTGGTAATGACATTGAGGACTACCCAAGGATTCCACATTTTAATATTCTTTAGTCTGAAAGGTCTCAGGCCCTGCACTATCGGGAAAAATAACAACCAAACCATTTTCAATATTGGATTATTGCCAATGGTGGTAGCCTCATGTTTGTAGGGAAGGTCGGCATCAAACTCATAGTCGCCTTGGTGAGCATGATGGCGAATATGGTAAACTCTAAATCCCTCAGCCGATGGAAATACATTGACTAGATCAACTAAACACGCTGCAAATCGGTTGAGCACTTTTCTGTTAAAAACAGCATTGTGAGAAGTCTCATGGATGATCACAAAACTGGCATGATTGAAAAAAGCACCGAAGCAGTAGGCCGCTAGGACGGATACCCACCAATATTCAAAGCCTGCCATGCCAAGGAAAATAGCGAAAAAGCTTTGAAAAATGACAATCTGCAATATGATAATCATGGTTTTGGGCTCTGCGCCAAAAAGTCCTCTAATTTGTGGAAAAGCTTGTAGCATAGCTTTGGCTCTCGATGGATGGGGTTGATTTTTATCTGTGTAGAAAAAATCTGATTTTGGATTGGTCATGGATTTTTTTTAGATTGAGCAAATATAACTCAGTATTATTAAAAATAAACTATAGAATAATGATGAAATTAAAACCAACAAATATACTCATGCTTATTCTTTGAAATGAGAGCTATTGCTGGTAAAATAAAATCTTGTTAAATTCTACAAGCCCATTTTAAAATCAAAATTAAAGGATAGGATAAATTTTTACAATTTTAATTCTTAATTACTATCTTTGGTCTTTAAAACAATTTAACATCAAAGTATATGAAGTTGAGATATACCTATTTATTTTTTATAGCTGTAGCCGCTTGGGTGCTTTTGAAGAGCAATTCTTCTGGAAGAGTCACTACTGGTACTCCCATGCAGGCTTGTGGGAGTGGCGGGTGCCATACTACAACTGGATTTGGAAATACTACCTCTGTAGATAGTTTCTTGATTATAGATAGAGTCACCAATCAACCAGTTACTCAGTATATGCCGGGTCAATCCTATCGAGTGGCTATTTTTGGGAGATTAACGAATTTATTCGCTACGCCAAATTTTCCAAAATTTGGTTTTGCAGTTGACAATGGCGGTAAAGGAACTTTTTCGGGTACTTCATCAGGATCTACGACAGCATCTTCAGGAAGATATTGGGGTCACAATGCCAAGAAAGATAGCTTTTTAAGTATTCCCGCATTGCGAACAATTATTTATGTTGATACGTGCAATTGGACGGCTCCTGCCGCAGGTGCTGGAACAGTGACGTTTAATTCCTTGCTCAATGCAGTCAATGATAATAACGCACAGACAGGTGATGTTTCTAATGCAGTAGCAGTTGCCAAATCTATTGCTGAGTTCAATAATACTGCCGGGGTTTCCATTACCATGGTGGGTGGTCCGGCTCCTTTCTGCGCGGGCACCTCAAAAACCTTTCTAGCTACGCCTACCAATCCAGGAACTACCCCTGTCTATCAGTGGTTTGTGAATAGCACGCCCGTAGGTACAGGAGGCATATCTTATACTTCAGCTACCTTGGTAAACAATGACAGTGTTTGGGTGCGGATGACTTCAAGTATTTCTGGCATTACCAATAACCCAGCCAATGCGACAAGGATAGTTGTCAGAGTCAACCCTGCATTTAATAATGAGGTTACTATATTAGGCAATAAGACCACAGCTTGTGCAGGAGATACTGTTGTCTTTACTGCAACACCATGGACCGGGACCATCACCCCACAATATCGATGGTATAGAAATAATACCCAAATTCAAGGCCCTGGATATTTTCCAAATCCAGCAAATTTAACTACCTGTCAAGTGATCGGGTTTACTGCAGGAGATTCCTTTTCATGTCGTTTACAGGTTGGCAATGCTTGTGCAACTCCACCTAATGATACGTCTAATTACTTAAAAATAGCGGTAACCGCTTCTCCTGTTATCACGGGACATATAAATGATACGATCTGTGCTGGCGATAGTTCGAATGCCACGAACTGGCAAAGTTCTATACCAGGGACTACCTATACTTGGACAAATAGTAATCCAGCTATAGGCCTACCAGCAAGCGGTACAGGACCTATTCCGAAATTTAAAACTCCCGATGTGATAGCAGGCCCGCAAATAACGGGGACTATCACTATTCAATCTTTTGGAGGGGGTTGTGCAGGGGCACCAGTGACCTACAACGTTTTAGTTCGAAGAAAACCTACAATTGGTATCGCAGGGCTTCAACGGTTTTATTGTGAAGGGGCTTCTGGCAACATTACAATTAGTAGCACAGGTGGGGGCAACACATTTAGTTGGACCAATGACAATACCGCATCTGGCATAGCCGCCAGTGGTACAGGTGATACAATAACTTTCACTGCTACTAATACTAAATCTGACTCCATCGTATCCAATATTACAGCATCTGTTTTCAATGCTACCAGCCGATGTACAAAAGATACCGCTATAAAAATTACAGTTTATCCAAAGCCTAATGTCAATGCAATCTCCAATATAGCTCCATGTCAAGGAAATACGGTGCCAGCCTTCAATCTTACTTCTAGTGTGCCAGGTACCACATTTACTTGGATCAATACGAATACAGCTATTGGCTTGGGAGCAAGTGGTTCAGGTAATATTCCTTCTTTTACCGCAACCAACTCTACTATTGGACCCATTAGTGGAACTGTAACTATTAGTCCTGCATACAAAACATGTCTTGGTACCAATCAAGCATTTACTATAACGGTAGAAAAAAATGCAGCTCCTTCGGTATCAATTTCAACTAGTGCTACAAATCTCTGTGCTGGTGCCTCTGCATTTTTTACCGCCGCACCAATCGGAGGGGGGACATCCCCTTCTTATGAATGGACAAAAAATGGCGTTACAATATCCGGCGCTACCAAAGACACTGTGACAATAACGAATGTTCAGAATAATGATAAAATCATTTGTAAATTGATTTCTAGTTCACCATGTGTGACTACTCCTAATGCTACTTCAAACGAATACACCATAGTGACTATTACCAATCTGGTGCCGAAAGTGACCTTGAGTACAATTAGTGACACTACCTGTGTGGGATCTGTCTTAGTGATTAATACCACAGTCGTAAATGGAGGGACATCCCCGACTTATAAGTGGTTCTTGAACGGCAATCCTATATCTGGCGCCAATTCAGATGTATTCTTCTCGAATTCTTTAGTTACGGACGATGAAATTACTTGTGAGATGACATCGAGCTCGGGGTGTGCGAATCCGAAAACTGTATTATCTAATATTAAGAAAATAAAAGTATTTAAGCCTACACCTACTACGATTTCCCTAACCAAGAGTGCAAATTCTATCTGTTCCGACCAATATGTGACTTTCACTACTAGTTTTACTGGCGGAGGATTAAATCCAAAAGTGAACTGGACATTGAATGGACAGCAAATGAATACGAACAAGAAATTTATTACCATTCCTATTACCAGTATTTATGATATTGTAGAATTGAATGTGAAGTCTAGTGAACCATGTCCTAGTCCTCCATATCCAACACTCACTATTTCTGTAGATACAGTTTCTCAAGGACCTATTGTTAATGTATTGCCGAATCCCTATTTTGCATTCTGCCAAGGAGACTCAGCAGAAGTCAAAGTGCTAAATGGCTTACCAAATTATTCCTACAAATGGAGCAACGGTTCCACTGCGATGAGCTTCTATTCCAAAGTGACTAATTCATACACATTGACTGTAACCGAAACAGGCAATCCTTGTCCTAGATACTACGGACCGTTAACAACAGTAGCCAATCCATTGCCATTTAAGCCTACAGTATACGCTGAAAATGGCGTATTGATTTCCTCAGCGTCTGATCGATATCAGTGGCAGCTCAATAAGCAAGACATCGTATATGCGGATAGCATTCGATATAAACCAATTATTGCCGGAATGTATAGGGTCAGAGTGACTAATAATGCGGGTTGTATAGCCTATTCTGATGAGTTTAATTCCGCTAGTTTGGGGGTCTCCGTTATTTCTACTTCAGACAAGTTTGTCGTATATCCGAATCCTTCCAATGGTATATTTACTATCAGCTCTAAGGATAAGCGTATCGAAGAAATTAGGTTGTATGATTTGATGGGCAAGTTGATTCATCAATCTGCAGTGAATGACACGGAAAAAGAAATAAGGCTTAAAGATCTGCCAAAAGGGGTGTACTTCCTACACATTCATTCGGAGAGCCAAAATGTGATACATAAGCTGGAAATAAAGTAAAATTGAATGATATGGGGAGAATGCAAAACATTCTCCCTTTTTTATATATGAAACACAGAACCGCTCTCTTATTGATGTTAGTGTCTGGTTTGCATACTGTCTCAGCCCAGACAGATTTGGTTACCTATGGATTTAAAGGAAGGGTAAGAGCCGCTATATACCGCATATACAATGAAGCGAAATTTGATTCGTTCGGAAAATATATTGATGAGAAAAAGCAACCCTATATAGAAAAGGCGATCTATTTCGACAAAATGGGCAATATAGATTCTGTGGTAGAAGTGCTCTCTGAAGGGCATTTTTTTGAGAAGTATATCACCTACCATACCCATGGGGGAAATAAAATCCGCTCCACGATTAAGTATCGATACTACACCAATGAAGTGATAGAGGAGACAAAATATACCTGGTCTGAAGGAAATTCTAAGTGCAGTTTTAAAGGGAAGGGTATCTTGACCCTTACTTCGGGATTTCGAAAACTAAGCTATAACCATAGAGAGAGTAAAGGGGAGTATAGCCAAGAGACAAAAAAAGGAGTCATCTTACTCAAAGAGGCGTATAAAAATGAATTTGACGATAATTGGAATCTGATTAAAACACACTACAGCAATGCTACCAAAGGCTTCTATACCATAACCTATACCTATGACGAAATGGATGAAACTGGCAATCATCAGCAGGTCAAACTTATTTACGAGGATACGAAAAAACTTCAACGCTTTATTAAAAAGGAGTTTATCTACTACTAGGTTTTAGTTAATTAATTAAAATTTAACAGTTTAATTAGATTAAATGATAGGTCACACTTGACAAAGCATGTTCGCAACCCTTATATTTGCCCGCTCTTCTAAAAATAGCAAATTACAATAATCAGAAAATCAAAAAATTATGTCTGAAGTTTATAAATTAAGTAAGTTTGATTTCCCTCTCACCGAAGAACACATAGCCCTCTATCCACCCAAGGAAAGAAGCGATTGTAAGATGATGGTTGTTCATAGAGATACGGGCAAAATAGAGCATAAAAAGTTTAATGATATCCTCAACTATTTTTCAGACGATGATCTCCTACTAATCAATAATACCAAGGTGATACCAGCTAGAATGTGGGCGACCAAGGAGAAAACGGGAGCTAAGATTGAAGTATTTTTATTGAGGGAACTGAATTCAGAGCAGTTGGTTTGGGATGTTTTGGTAGACCCTGCACGGAAGATTAGAGTCGGCAATAAATTATATTTTGGCGATGATGAAATTCTAGTAGCCGAGGTCATAGACAATACAACCTCACGAGGACGCACTATTCGCTTCTTATATGATGGGGATCCTTCTGGATTTACGGATTATTTATTTAGCTTTGGAGAGACCCCATTGCCGAAGTGGATACAACAGAAAAGAGGTTTAGACCCTTCGGATAAAGAGCGCTATCAGTCTATTTTCGCAAAAGAAATAGGCGCTGTGGCTGCGCCATCTTCTAGCTTGCATTTCACAAAAGAAATTATGAAGCGTTTAGAAATCAAAGGTGCAGAATTCGGTGAAATGACCGTGCATACTGGCTTAGGATCTTTTAGAACGATAGATGTAGAGGATTTATCCAAACATCGAGTGGATGCTGAGTATGTGCATATCCCAGAAAAATTAGCTAATAAAATCAACAAAACCAAAAAAAATGGCAACAAGGTATTAGCTGTAGGAACTTCCATTATGCGAGGATTAGAAAGCTCTGTCACAAGCACTGGAGATGTAAAGCCTTATGATGGGTGGACCAATTTATTTATCTATCCACCATTCCAATTTAATGTAGCCAATTGTCTGCTGACCAATCTGCATGTACCTAAATCCAGCCTTCAAATCATGGTCTGCTCATATGCTGGGTATGATTTAATCATGAAAGCTTATGAAGAGGCCATGGAGAAAAACTATAAGTTCTTTACTTATGGAGATTGTATGTTAATTTTGTAGTTTTACTAAAATATTTAATTATGAAGTATATAGGTCTCAGTTTTTTATTAGTGCTCATCATTGGTGGTGGCTTTGTTTATTGGAATTATTTTTTTGTATATAGCGATGGCTATAGAGAGGGAGTGCTAAACAAATTCTCCACGAAAGGGACAATATTTAAAACACACGAAGGAGAGCTTTTGATGCCAGGTGTCGTGCCGACTATGAATCAGCTTTCAAATAATTTTTTTTACTTTTCTTCTACAGATCATAAAGTGACTGAGCAGCTCAATGCAGCCATAGGCAAGAAGGTAAAGGTGCATTATGTACAGTATAATTCTTCACTGCCATGGAGAGGAGATAGTTATACGGATAAAAATAAAGAAACGGGTCAATATATTGTAGATAAGATAGTACTTGAGCCTTAATATAGATGTCAAGAGAAGAGACTTTCTACTTTAAACTTTCCACTTTCAACTAATTTATGTCCATAGTATATAGCGTCACAGTAAAGCCAGATCAAGATATAGAGCAGGATTATGTGAAATGGCTCCAAGAAGAGCACATTCAGGAAGTAGTGTCTACCGGCTGCTTTGATGATTTTAGATTCTTTAAGGTGCTAGCAGAAGATGAACGAGATGGTTCATCTTATAATATTCAATATGTGACGACTGATATGTCGCGCTATTTTGATTATATCAATATACATGCGCCCCTTATGCGCAGTAAAGGAAAGGAAAAATTCGGAGAGAAATTCCATGCTTTTCGCACTGTCTTGAAAGGTTTGTAAATCATCCATTTGCATTTTCTAATTTTTTGCGTTATTTTTGTTATATAATATATCGAAATGAGCACAGTTATTACACATATTGACCAGTTAGATATGAATAAGACTTATTCATATGCTGATTATTTCTCTTGGAAATTTATAGAAAGACTCGAGCTTATTAAAGGAAAAATATTTACCATGAGCCCAGCACCTAGTAGAATTCATCAGAAAGTATCTATGAATTTAACTTTGCTTTTTGGAACTTTTTTTAAATCACACCCTTGCAATTTATATATAGCTCCATTTGATGTTCGATTTCCAAAAAAGGAAATTAGTGATAACAAAATCTACGATGTCGTTCAGCCAGATTTATGTGTTATTTGTGATAATTCAAAGTTAGATGATAGAGGTTGTATCGGTTCGCCTGATTTGATTGTAGAAATATTGTCGCCAGGTAATTCTAAAAAAGAATTGCATGATAAATACGAACTATACAGAGATAATGGCGTCAAAGAATATTGGATTATTCACCCATCAGAGCAGACTGTTTTAATATATAAATTGGTAGAAAATGAATACGTACCAAGCAGACTATACAATGGAGAAGAGACCATAGGCAGCAGTCTTTTTCCAGACTTAGACATAGACTTAAAAGAAGTATTCGCAGATAAAATTTAAAAACTAAATGATAGTAAACTCCCTAAAAAATATTTCCATTTACACTTCAGTCTATCCTCATATGAAGGAAGCAGTAGATTTTATTCAAAATACTGGATTTGATCAATTAGTTAGTGGGAAAAATGAAGTTTCAGATAACGTCTACATTATGAAAAATGTAGGAGAAAAAAAATCTGACTTCGAAGGTGTTTTAGAAGTACACAAAGATTGGATAGATATACATATTCCACTGACGGATGATGAGATTATAGCATTCAAAGAAATCTCTGAATGTAAAAACTTAACCAAAGAATATGATCCTGAAAATGATTATGCCCTCTATACAGAAGAGGATATATCGCAGCTGACTTTAGCTAAAGGATATTTCGCTATTATAGATCCCACTATAGCACACATGGCTATGCTAGGAGAAGGAAGTATGGCTAAATTAGTATTCAAAATTAGGAAATAGGAGTTGCTTGTTTTTCAATTAGGTCATTCATGTATTAGAAATAATCCAAACTATTTTGAGTATTATCTCTTAACCTAGATTTAAATATCCCTTAGTCTTTTATTGATTATATTTGCCCATAATTTTAAAGAAATGAGTACGCTGGTATGGGGCTCATGAGGCAGAGCTGTGAGCCATTAATATATAATATACAATAATTATCGACTTTGACAGAAAACTGGAACGCTTTATATCTGAAACCGAGAACCGAAAAAAAGGTTGCCCTGCTACTGAACCGTAAAGGCATAGAAGCTTTTTTACCTCTCTGTCAGGTGAGAAAACAATATAGTGATCGTATCAAGAAAGTAGAAGAGCCCCTTTTAAAGTCCTATATTTTCGTCAGAGATTCAGGGGCTAGAAACCCAGAAGTACTTCGCACAGATGGTGTTCTCAATTATGTCCTCAATAGCTGCACAGGAAAGCTAGCGCTTATCAAACAAGCAGAGCTGGATGACATAAAAGACTATCTGAATCAGAAAATATTTGAAGAAAGTGAACTAGATGCCATAAAGCTGGGAGATACGAAAACCATGCATGCAGCACCTTTTAACGGACGGCAAGGTCAAGTCATCGAAGTGAAAAAAAACAAGATAAAATTTATTATAGAAGAATTAGGCTTTGTATGGGAAGTGAGCAGATAGAAAAACAAGAAGAGAATATGGATGACTACTGGGATCTTGTCATAGAACCCCGGTCTTCTTTGTTTCAGATAGATTTAAAGGAGATATGGAAATTTCGCGACCTCCTACGCATGTTTGTCAAGCGAGAAATTGTACAATTTTACAAGCAGACGATTCTCGGTCCGCTTTGGTTTTTTATTCAGCCTTTGCTAACGACTATTGTTTTTGTAATTGTCTTCGGCAAGATAGCGAAGATTACTCCCGCTGGAAAAAATGAATTTCTTTTTTATTTATCTGGGGTGGTTTTGTGGAATTATTTTGCCGATGTCTTGAACAATACAGCAGCTACATTTAGAGAAAATGCACAGCTTTTCGGCAAGGTTTATTTCCCGCGGATCATAGCTCCAGCCGCCAAAGCTATTTCCAATCTACTTAAACTCCTGATCCAACTCGGATTATTTTTCACTATTTATTTTTATTTAGTCATAGTAGGAAAGATTGAATTTTCTATTTCTTGGACTATATTCTTATTGCCTATATTGGTTCTTATTTTATTCAATCTAGGTATGGGACTCGGTATGATAGTGACCTCTATGACGGCTAAGTACAAAGATTTAATTTTCCTTATCACCTTTGGAGTGCAGCTATTGATGTATGCCACGCCAGTGATCTATTCGCTTCAAACTATTGAAGGGACTCGTTACTATCCATTCATAGCTTACAATCCACTATCGCCGGTGATAGAGATTTTTAGAAATAGTTTACTGGGTGGGAATATAGATTTTGCCATGCTAGGATATTCACTCGTTTCATCACTGGTCGTTTTCATGTTAGGTCTTTTGATATTTAATAAAACGGAAAAGACTTTCATCGATACGGTGTAGTGGGGGTAAGGGTTGAGAGGTGCAGAGTTTAGGGTTGAGAGATGAAGGGTTTAAAGGTTTAAAAGTTTAGGGTTTAGAAGGTTGAGAGGTGTAGGTGTTGTAAATAGAGAGGCAATCCTCAACCCCTAAACTATCAACTATAAAATATCTTCAAATTCGAACAATTCAAAAAAATATAAATTAAAGAACGTATGAAAGTATATAGTTTTGAAAAATTGGAAGCTTGGGTATTAGCTAAGGATTTAACTAAACAGGTTTATTTGCTAACAAAAAAGTTTCCCAATGAAGAAATTTATGGACTGACAAGTCAAATAAGACGAGCAAGCATTAGTATCTGCTCTAATATAGCCGAAGGAAGTGGCAGAACAAGCAAGATTGATTTTGCTCGTTTCATTCAAATAGCCTATGGTAGTATGATGGAATTGCTCAATCAACTCATTATAGCAGAAGAATTGGAATATATTCAAAAGGATGAACTAGTAAAAATAAGAGAACAAATAGACCAGATTAGCATAAGATTAAGTGGACTCCGTAAATCACTGCTTCAATCGCAACTATAGTTCCTCTCAACTCTCGCGAAATGTATAGAATCTTATGGTTTAGAAGTTTAGAGTTTAGAAGGTTTAGTTGTCGGCATCAGAATTACATACCTAAACGCAACACTCTACTATAGTGCCCTCAACCCCTCAACCTCTCAACCCTCAACTATAAAAAACCCTCAACCCGACAC